>JAFYCG010000047.1 GCA_017539825.1 Solobacterium sp.
CACTTTTTATTCTTTTCCTTGCTTCGTTTGTCGTTGATAATACCCATTTCCTTAGCGGTAATTGTTGTGACGTTGTTTTCCTTTGCCCACTTGATGCATCCTTTCAATACCGTAGGCAGAAATATGCGCGGTACGTTCAGGATCATTTCACATGCATCATCCGTGAAGGTGATGGATGGATCGATACGATCGGCTGCATAACGGACGGATTGTACAGTGGTTTTTCTCATCGGCAGAAGTTCCGGGATCATAATATTGTGTTTGTGATACCAGAAGTTCTTGGAATCACGATATCCATAGTCTACCGGACAGGGCGGGAAGCTGTTCCACTTGACACCGTTAATAATCGCATCATGATATTTCTCTTTCATCAGAATCTTGTCTACACGCAAAACAAAGTGTGCACCATACGGAGAGGTGATCCCGTTAAAATCGTGGTATGTATCCTGAACATAGTGATCTTCGCCATCTTTCAGGGTAGGGGTATCCTGACAGTTTTCAAGATGATCCATCCATGTGCATTCCATTGCCTGGAAAGCTTCTTTGATGACAAGAGGGAAGATCTCATCAGGATGTTCTTTTGCCATAAGGCCTTCCTCGAAAGTGAATTTGAAATCCTTCATTTTTTCATCCGGTGTATCACCCGGCCATCCCAGACGTACCGTCTCCTTGAAATATTTGCGGCTGTCAGGGAGAAAATTGATCACACACTTTTTATGTTTGATCAGGTTTTGTGCGGTGTTGCTGGAATTGCGGCAACACAGCATCATGGCATAGTAATCCTTGCCGGCAATATAGAACGGCTGAACAAGGGAATACGGGCCACAGGTTGTCTTTCCTTCGTCTGTCAATGTGCTGATGAGCACAACCGGCATAGGAAAGAACAAGGATGTCTGATAAAAGTTATCGACAATTCGTAAGTCTTTGAAACTGCTCATATTCTAATTCTCCTTTACTATGTAGTTTCCATAGGCAAGCAATTCATCCAAAGTAATCTCTTCATGAAGGGCTGCAGTCAGAATGCTTTCCGATAAAAGTCTCGAAATTGTTAAATCCTGCTCATTGCCGTATTTCATTAACAGATTGCGGGTATTGCGGTTGATTTCGTTAACCAGCTCAAGGTGTCTGGTACTTTGGATGCTGATATAATTTCCGGTATCTCTGTATCCTGACCATACCTTACGGTAACGGTATGCAAATGATGTAATTGCAGTATAAATCTTTTCAATTCCCTCAGAAAAAGAACCGGATTGTTCAATACCTGATTCCATATCTTTGAGGGTTTTATGCCAGTCTTCAATCATGATGGCAGCAATCAGGGCATTTTTGTCCGGATAATGATTGTATATGGTACCGGCAGAGATATTGCAGTCTCTGGCGATATTCCGCATAGAAAAGCTGTCTACAGAAGTTGATAAAAGATGTTTTCTGGCGGATTCAAGAATTTTTTCTTTTGTATCTTTTGACATAATATCTCCTAAAACTGAACGCGTTCAGTCTTCTGATATAATTGTAATATTTTTTATCTGAATCGCAATTCTTTTTTATGCTGAAATGACATGAATTTCTTTTTTGATAAAAATCATGTAGAATACTATTCATGGAAAAATCAGAAGATATTGCAGTATTGATGCGTGAAAATCAGAATGTTTCCCTGAGGAAAAAACTGGCAATCGTACTGCATTTAAGTACACCGGCGATTCTTGCACAGATCTCAGAGATAGCCATGCAGTATATAGATGCTGCCATGGTAGGATCCCTGGGAGCCAAAGCCTCTGCAGCAATCGGCCTGGTATCATCCAGCACATGGCTTTTCGGCGGAATCATCGGTGCATGTGCAGCAGGTTTTTCCGTTCAGGTTGCTCACAGTGTCGGGGCAGGGGACAAAAAGAGCACAAAGGATATTTTCCGCCAGTCTCTTGTCAGTGCAGTATCTTTTTCACTGGTTCTGCTGGTTGCCGGATATATCATCGGAGGATATCTTCCGAAAATGCTGGGAGCGGATCCTTCCATATGGAAGGATGCCACCGCATACTTTCGCATCTTCTGTTTGTTCATTCCCATCAGGCAGCTGAATTATCTCGGATTGAATATGCTGCAATGTTCCGGAAATATGAAGACACCGGGCATCATGGCGACATTGATGTGTACCCTGGATGTCATATTTAACTTTCTGCTGATTTTTCCGACAAGAGATATAACCTTGTTTTCAACCACATTTAGAATCTGCGGAGCAGGAATGGGGGTGGCAGGCGCACAATTGGGAACATCTCTGTCTGTTCTTGTCTGCATGATTCTTGTTCTTTACAAATGTATTTTTAAATCCGAAAAGCTGAGAATAGACAGAGGAGAAGGCTCCTTTATCCCACAGAAAAAAGTGTTACGGGAAGCAGTTCAGATCGGTCTGCCGATGGCTCTTGAACAAAGTGCCTTGTGTCTGGCAATGGTTGTATCGACAAGGCTTGTTGCACCGTTGGGAACTGTTGCCATAGCGGCAAACTCCTTTGCGATTACGGCTGAATCAATCTGTTATATGCCGGGATATGGTATCGGCTCTGCTTCTACCACAATTGTCGGACAGGCTTTCGGGGCTAAACGAAATGATCTGGCATACAGCTTTGCCTGGTTAACAACATTTACCGGTATGGCAATTATGACCTGTACGGCGATTCTGATGTATTTTTTATGTCCGTATGTTTTTGCTTTTCTGACACCGGATCTTTCTGTCAGGGAAGCAGGAATACATGTATTGCGCCTTGAGCTGATTGCTGAACCGTTATACGCAGCTTCCATTGTTGCCACAGGGGCAATGCGCGGAGCAGGGGATACGCTTGTTCCCGGTATCATGAATCTCATCAGTATATGGGGTTTACGGTTAACAATGGCTTTCTTCCTGACAAGGACAATGGGACTATCAGGATACTGGATTGCAATGACTGTGGAATTGTGCTTCAGAGGAATTATTTTTCTTTTGCGCCTGAAAAGCGGAAAATGGATGGAGAAAAAATGATCTGGTTTATTTGTTTTGCGATATTGATTCTCTTTGCGGTTCCATGGAGAATCAATATCGTACACCATACACTGAAATCCCGTAAAATACACAGGGATCTCAATATCTGTGTTCTGGCCGATCTGCATTGCCGCAGATTCGGCAAAAAGCAGAGCAGGATTACAAGGATTGTCGAACAGATACATCCGGACTGTATTGTCATTCCAGGGGATCTCTTTGATTATGAAAGGGATTATGAGATCTGTTTTGAACTGATTGAACAATTAAAGAAGTATCCGGTTTTTTATGTCTGGGGAAATCATGAAAGGTTCATAGAAAAGGATATGCCGGTGCTGATCAAACGATTAAAAGATGCAGGCGTGCATGTGCTGGAGAACCAGAGCGAGGTATTGCTTGATATTGAATGGATCGGATTGATGGATCTGGGAAGAAAACCGGAAATGAAAAAGGAGCAGTTTGATTCTATTGCTGAAACGGATAAGTATCGTATTGTTCTTTCCCATCGTCCCCACTATATAGATTTCTATAATCAGATTCCCTGTGATCTGATTCTTTCCGGACATGCCCATGGGGGACAATGGTGTATTCCGTTTACAAAGATCGGTTTGTATGCGCCTCAACAGGGCATCTTTCCGAAGTATACACATGGTGTTTACACTCTAAAGGGAAAGAAGATGTTTGTCTCAAGAGGACTGGCTTCGGGAACACCGAAGATACCGCGTTTATTCAATAATCCGGAGATCGGCTGGATTACAATACAGAAAGAAGGGAACTTATGAAACTGCCGCCAAAAGAAAAAATATATGAAGCGTATTCCGCCATTGCGGACGGAAGAACAGAGCTGCATGAGGATCATGCTGTTGTCAGATCCAGTGACAATTCAAAAGAATATATCGTCAACTGGGATGGGGATACCTTTGCTTCAAGCGATAATGCAACATACTGGCAGGGATATCCGGGTTATCCTGTGCTTGCGGTATTATTGCTGAAGGGAAGACTGACCTTTGATGAAAAGATCATAAAAGGGATGAAGAACATCCCTTGGAAAAAGCTGAACGATCAGTACAAGCGTGATTATGCCAAAGCTGCTGAAGAAGCATTTAAAACCGTGGAAGGGGACATTGCCGCAATTCAAAAACTTGCGGAAATCAATAACCGGGAAATTGCACAACTGAATCTGACAATCAAGCGAAAAATCAAAAAATAAAAATGCCGGCATTGAACCGGCATTTGTGTTTATTAAGCCTGTGCAGCAGTAATGATTGCCATGGAATAGACTTCATCACCGTTACAGCCTCTGGACAGGTCGTTGATCGGTGCGTTCAGACCAAGCAGAATCGGTCCGTATGCATCAAATCCGCCAAGTCTCTGAGAGAGCTTGTAACCGATGTTACCGGCATTGATATCCGGGAAGATGAATGTGTTTGCATAACCTGCAACCTTGGAGCCTTTAGCTTTGAGCTGGCCGACTTCCGGACAATAAGCAGCATCAAACTGCAATTCGCCTTCGATTGGCAGTTCAGGATATTTTTCCTTTGCCTTTGCGGTAGCATTACGCATCTTGTCAACATCCTCGCCTTTGCCGGATCCAAGTGTAGAATAACTTAAGAAAGCAACTTTCGGGTCCATGCCGAAGATTTTGCCGCATTTAACGGTTTCGCCGCAGATTTCAACCAGCTGATCTTCATTCGGATAGAGGTTGATCGCACAGTCTGCAAGAGCAAGAATTTCATTGCCATTTCCATCTTTTGCAGGACGTACAAGGATGAAGCAGGAAGAAACGATTGTGTTTTCCGGTTTTGTCTTGATGATCTGCAAAGCCGGACGTACTGTATCAGCTGTGGAGTATGTTGCTCCGCCCAGGAGGCAGTCTGCAACACCCATCTTAACGAGCATTGTTCCGAAGTAATTGGATTTTGCAAGAGTCTTTCTTGCTTCTTCAGGTGTCATACCTTTTTTCTTTCTCAGTTCGCAAAGGCAGTCAACCATTTCATCCATTTTGTCATAATTTGCCGGATCGATAATCACTGCACCTGTGATGTCATATCCGTTCTCTTTTGCAACAGCTTCGATCTCTTCTTTGTTGCCGAGCAGAATCGGCTTTAAGAAATCATCTTTCAACAGTCTGCTTGCAGCGTCAAGAATTCTTGGATCAGGTCCTTCCGTAAAAACGATACTTTTCGGGTTCTGTTTTAACTGTCCGATCATTCCGTCAAAATTGTACATTTTTTTGTCCTCCTTCATGATGTCTGTACACGATAAAAAGGCATGAATGTATATATGCCTTAATTTAACTCCTCAGGAAATCCGGATTTGATGGAATCTTCGATGATGACTCTTCCTTTTTCAAGAAATTCCTCCATCTCAATCTGGCCTTCCATCAGATCCTGAATTAAATCCCGCATTTCCGAAAGATCAATTTGTATAATACCTGCCGAAGCAAGAATTTCTGCTTTGCGGATTTTTAACCCGGGCATCTTCTGATTGATCTCTCTTCCGTTTTGATAAAGCGTAAATTCGTCATTATCAAAATCAAAAATAACTTTATCCATTTACTTCCTCTTTCGGTGGGGTTTCATCCATTACCGCACCACAATATGGACATGTTTTCTTTTCCATATTTACCGTTTTCCCACAAACGGAGCAGTCGCAAACAGGCAGATAGAAAAATCCGCTTGTTGAATTTTCTGTCTCTCTTTTGTGATGGATCCAGTAGCCGTGTTTCTTTCCAAGTGCCATTTTGTTTCCTTTTCTATTTACTTCTCTTTAATAATACACCCTAAGTGTTTGTTTGTGTAAACGAATGATCAAATTTTTCAATAACTTCTCTGATCAGGAAATTGTACTTGTGATAATACGTGCATTTTCCTCTTTCAGCTCCTTGCCATGGAAAATGTATTTCCTGGTGACGCGTGGAGAGATCAGACAAAGTATTTCGTAAGGAATTGTATGAAGCTCCTTTGCCATATCTTCAATATTGATATGAGCTCCGAATATTTCCGCTTCTGTATCAAAAGGTACTTCATGATCCAGTTTTACCATGCACTGATCCATGCATACTCTTCCGGTCACCTCGCAAAAACTGCCGTCAATATATACTTTCCTGCCCTGGTTGGCACGGATGAATCCATCCGCATATCCGATCGGTAAAGTGGCAATAATCTCATCACCTTGTGCTGTATAGGTAGCACCGTAACCGATTTTGTCTCCTTTTGAAACATGTTTGCAAAGGATGACCCTCGTTTTCAGAGAAACAGGATAATGCAATTCGTGATCGTAAGTGTTTATTCCGTAAAGAGATACGCCGATGCGGCAGGCATTGGTCAAAGGATCCTTAAAGAACGCTGTAGCATCGCTGTTGTCACAATGAATCCATTGGAAAGGATACTGCAGATATTCCACAGCTTCCCTGAATTTTTCATATTGCCGGTTGGTAAAATCAATGTCCGTATCAGCACATGAAAAGTGTGTAAAGATACCTTCGATTATGCAGCCGTGTTCTTTAAGAAGATCAAAACCTTTTTTCAGCTCTTCTTTTGTCTGAAAGCCGATACGGTTCATTCCCGAATCCACTTTGAGATGGACACGCAGGCCTGCACAATCTTTTTCGATGATCTTTTCAATCCATTCCATGGAATAGGCAGCGGTGGAGATGTTGTTTTTGATGAGCATTGAAGTACTCTCCGGATTGGTTGCACCGAGAATGAGTATCGGCTGCATAAATCCCTCATTGCGCAGGATAAATGCCTCATCTTCACTGCTGACCGCAAACATATCTGTTCCGGCTTCCAATGCTGCTGTAGCAACATATTTATCACCGCATCCGTAAGCATCAGCCTTGATGACGGTAATGATTTTCTTTCCGCATGTTTCCTTTAGTTTTCTGACATTGAAAGCCACATCATCGAGATTGACTTCCATCCATGTATTTCTGAGCATATTTCCCCCTTATAAGACAACAGAATATATATAACCGCAATAGATGCCGATTCCACGCAGGATCAGACCGAGGATAGAATTGAGATTGGTGCTGAGGTAAGTGGAAAACCATGCCTGCAAGGCAAAAGACCACATCTGCGGGTTAAAGATATTGCTTAGAAAAGCACCGACACCGACGACGGAGCATGTATCGGCAACAAGAATTGAAAGAAATGTCATTATTGCACCAAGTATCATAAACTTCTGTGATACGCCTCTGCCGGTTTTCCGGATTACCCAGGCGATACCGTATCCGACTACTACAAATAAAATGGACGGAATAATCATCAGCAGTGACTTGATCAATCCAAAAAGGACACCGAAACCAATTGCACTGACAAAAGAGGCAATACAAGCCATAATGAATCTCTGGTTATTGTCTGCATATCTTGCATTGTATATCTGCATAAATACCTCCTATAAGATCATATCACAACATTTACCGATTGACGGATATTTTTCAGTATACTTCAGAAAGCCGGAATCCGTAAAAACAAGGAAAATGCGATGTCGCTTTTCCGGCGACCATCCATTTCATGTTTACGGATATACTTATTTCATCAGAAAACAAAGGAGGATACAGAACATGTTTGGTGCAGTATTAGGTGATATGATCGGTTCACCATATGAATTTGACAGAGGCAATAAGACAAAGGAATTCCCGTTATTCAACAGGTATTCAGTATTTACGGATGATTCTGTAATGACAATCGCTGTTGCGGAAGCTCTGCTTGGGCTGAATGGGACAGAGGATGACGAAGCAGTTCATCAGGCTGTGATCCATTCGATGAGAAAATGGGGCAGAAAATATCCTGATGCCGGTTACGGAGGCAGGTTTATCGGATGGCTGTTTATGCGGACACCGCATCCGTACGGAAGTTATGGAAACGGATCGGCGATGAGGGTTTCTTCTGCAGGCTGGCTTTTTAAAACATTGGAAGAGACACGCCGATATGCACGTCTTACAGCGGAAGTAACACATAACCATCCGGAGGGAATCAAAGGTGCGGAAGCAACAGCTTCAGCGATCTTCCTGGCAAGAAACGGTGCTTCAAAGCAGGAGATTAGAGAGTACATCACAAAAGAATTCGGTTATGACTTATCCCGTACATGCGATGAAATCAGGCCGATGTATCATCATGTAGAATCCTGTCAGGAAACTGTTCCGGAAGCTGTTACTGCCTTTCTGGAAGGAAATGATTTTGAAGATGTCATTCGTACAGCGGTTTCCCTGGGAGGGGATTGTGATACATTAACCTGCATTGCAGGCAGTATTGCCGAAGCGTATTACGGGGTGCCTGATGAACTCAGAAAGGAATGCCGGAAAAGGCTTCCTCATGACATGAAGGAAGTATTGGACAGGTTTACGGAATGTATCGTTTCAGCAGAATAGGGATGCCATCAAGCATTCCTTTTTCATGTAAATCTATTTGATTCACAAGCGTGTAAAAAAATGCGATGATATATGCATATGATCTGTCCTGTTTATCATTTTCAATACAATCAATGCGGAGGTACAAAATGAAAGCGTTGTTTATCGGCAACAGTCATACATACATGAATGATATGCCGTATCTTTTTCAAAACATCTATCGTGATTCTTTTCATGAAGAAGCCGAATCCGTTATGCTGGCATATTCCGGAAGAGACCTGGAATGGCACAGAAAGGAATATCTTTCCTATCGGTATCAGCTGCTGTACGGGAATTTTGATTACTGCTTCATACAACAGGCGGCACATCCTTTTCCATCCGAAGACACAACTATTGAAAACGGCAAAGCTTTAATAGAACTGTGTCGCAAATGTCAGACAGAACCTGTTCTGTTTATGACCTGGGCGGAAAAAAGATTCCCTCAGAACCAGAAGAGAATGACGGAAACCTATATGAAATTAGGTGAAATGACACAGACGAAAGTAGCTCCTGTCGGCATGGTATGGCAAAGTGTCAGAGAAAAATACCCTGAAATCGAGCTCTACTATAAAGACGGGGAACACGCCTCGCCATATGGAGATCTTTTGATTGCACTCACTTTATGCAGGACAATCCATCAAGACAAAGAACTGGTTCTTCCTGAAAAAATCATCGATTATCAGGTTGCGTTTGATCAGGTGTATCCGGAGGCTTCCCTGGAGAAATCAAGATTTGTTTCCTATGATCATTCCATCGGTCAAAAGATACTGGATGTCATCGAAGAAGTATAAAAAGATTTCTTTCAAAACAACTTTATATTACAATAATAATAGGAATCATTTGGAGGAATAATATGGAATTATATCTCGAAAAATATCATGAATGGATATCAAAGCTTCCTGAGGAAGATCCTTTAAAAGCTGAACTTCTTTCGATCGGTGAAGATGATAATGAAATCAAAGAGCGCTTCTACAAAGATCTGGCTTTCGGCACAGCCGGTTTAAGAGGCAAGATCGGTGCCGGTACAAACCGCATGAATTTTTATACAGTTGCCAAAGCAACCCAGGGAATTGCCGAATACATCATTTCCTACGGAAAAGAAGCAATGGAGAAAGGTGTTGTCATCGCCCATGACCCGAGACATTTCTCCAAGGAATTCTCACAGCTTGCAGCTTCCATCTTTGCAGCTAACGGCATAAAGACATATGTGTTTAAGGATTTGAGGCCTACACCGCAGTTAGCTTACATGGTCAGAAGGCTGAAGACCATTGCCGGCGTCAATATCACCGCTTCTCATAATCCGAAGGAATATAACGGCTATAAAGCCTATTGGGAAGATGGCTGTCAGGTTTCCAGCGTTGTTGCAGACGGTATGACGGAAAAAATCAATGCAGTCGACATGTTCTCCGGAATTCAAAAAATCTCATTTGATGAGGGTGTTGAAAAAGGTTTGATTCAGATTCTTCCGGAATCTTACGATCGTGAATATCTGGATCTGGTCGAAGGTCTTGCAATTCATCAGGCTGATGAACTGGATCTGGATATACCGTTAGTGTACACACCGTTAAACGGTGCCGGTTCCATTCCGTTTGCGCAGATGTTAACGGACAGGGGATTTACAAACTGGAAGATGGTTCCTGAGCAGAAAGATCCCGATCCGGATTTTACAACAGTAGGATATCCGAATCCGGAAGCACCTGCCGCATTCAAAATGAGTGAAGAGCTCGGAAAAGAGTTCGGGGCTGAGCTTCTGATGGCAACAGATCCCGATTCCGACAGATTTGCGATTGAGCTGAAAGATGATGAAGGCAATTATATCCCGCTGAACGGAAACCAGACAGGATACCTGCTGGTCAACTATATTCTCGAAGGCCATAAGGA
>JAFYCG010000048.1 GCA_017539825.1 Solobacterium sp.
GATGTAAATATGATTTCCCTGGAAGATCCTGTAGAATTCCAGCTGGATGGTGTAACACAGGTCCCGATCAATGACAAGATCGGCCTGACCTTTGCGGAATGCTTAAGAGCATGTTTGAGACAGGACCCGGATATTATCTGTATCGGTGAGATCCGTGATGGTGAAACTGCGGAGATTGCCATGCGTGCAGCCATGACAGGACATCTTGTATTGGCAACATTGCATACCGAAGACGCTGTCAGCGCTATTGACAGACTGAGAGATCTGGAAATTGAACCGTATCTGATCAGCGGATCATTACGCGGTATCATCTCCCAGCGTCTGGTCAGAAAGATCTGTCCGAGCTGTCGTGAAGAAATCACACCGGATCCTCTGATGCTGGATCTTGTCGGCATCAGAAATCCCGGAAGATATCACTTCTATAAAGGCAGAGGCTGTCATGAATGCTTCGATACAGGTTACCGTGGCAGAATAGGTGTCTTTGAGGTTCTTACCGTTAATTCGATCATCAGAGATGCGATCAACAGCGGCGTTTCTTCCTCTGAATTGCGTAAGGCAATAGCCAGGACAGACTTTACACCGATGATTGTCAATGGCAGAGCTCTGGCAGAAAACGGCATTACGACGCTGGATGAAATCCTGTCGGAAGTTGCAACAGTAGAATGAGGTGAGATGAATGAAGACAATTGAAGAAATCATTTCCCTCGGAATATCCCTGAAAGCAAGCGATATTCATATTGCCTGTGGTGTTCCTGTCAAATACAGAATCGACGGACAATTACAGTCAGCAGATGAAGAAAAACTGTCATCTGAAGATTGTGAAGCACTTGGCAGAAGACTGGCAAAGAGCAGATTTGATGAAATTTCCCAAAAGGGAGAGCTGGATCTTGCGGAAACAATTTCCGGTGCCCGTGTGCGTATCAATCTGTTCCGTGCAAAGGGAACTCTGTCAGCTTCCCTGCGTATTCTCCATGATCACATTCCTGCTTTGAAGTCACTTGGATTGCCACCGGTTGTCAGTGAATTCCCATCCTGGCAAAAGGGCATCATCCTCGTGACAGGTGAAACCGGAAGCGGTAAATCTACAACCATGGCAGCGATTCTGAATGAGATCAATCATACCCGCAGAGATCACATTATTACTCTTGAAGATCCGATCGAATATATCTATACACCGGATAAAAGCCTGATCAATCAAAGAGAGATCGGCACAGACACGGATAGCTACGCTGAAGGTCTCAGAGCCATTCTGCGTGAAGATCCCGATGTCATTCTGATCGGTGAAATGCGTGATGATATCACAATTGAAACCGCACTGACAGCTGCAGAAACAGGCCATCTGGTCTTTGCAACCCTGCATACCAATTCTGCAGTTGACAGCGTTGACCGTATTGTCGGAACATTCCCGGCAGAAAAACAGGGACAGATCCGACTGCAACTGTCCACAACCCTTAAAGCCGTTCTTTCCCAGCAGCTTCTTGTCAGAAAAGGAGGGAAGGGAAGAGCAGCAGCTTGTGAAGCGATGATTGTCACACCTGCTATCCGTAACCAGATCCGTGAAGGCAAGACGGCACAGATGCAGTCATCCATGTTGTCAGCTGCCAATATCGGATCGCTGACTATGGACAACTGTCTGATCAAAATGGTCAGAGAAGGAACGATCGATTCAAAAACAGCAATTGCAGCCGCAAGCAATCCTGAATACGTTGAGCAGAATACAGGAGGTGCATTCCGTTCCGCTTCACGTGATATGAGGAGGCTGTAATATATGCTGACGTTTAAATACAAAGCACTGTCACCGGATGGTGTGAAGGTGGACGGTGTCATCAAGGCAATTGATGAATTTGCGGCTGTTGACAAGATCAAAGCAACCAATCCGGTCGTTTTGAAAATCGAAGAAGTCAAAGACAGCAGACTGTCATCGATTCTGAATGCCGAAATGGGACCGAAATACGATCCTAAGGCATTGTCAGTCATGTGTTCACAATTTGCGATCGTGCTTGGTGCAGGTGTGCCGGCAGATTCCTGTCTGAAGATGATTGCGGCACAAACCAAAGACAAAAAACTGAAAAAGATGCTGCAGCTCAGTGCAGAAGATGTTGCCCAGGGTACACCGATCGCTACAGCATTTGAAAAGAACTACTCAGGACTTCCCTTAACATTTCTGGAAACGATCCGTGCAGGAGAAATATCCGGTACGCTTGATTCTTCCTTTGCCAGCCTTGCCGTTTTCTATGAAAAGAGTTATACGCTGAATCAGAAGGTCAAGGCTGCCATGACATATCCGATGTTTGTCGTCGGTGTTGCCATCATCGTGTTGATCGTTGTCATGGGATTTGTCATGCCGAAATTTATCGGTGTGTTTGATGACCTTGGCGGGGAACTGCCGGGAATTACCGTATTCCTGATCAATGTGACAGAATTCTTCAGTAAATACTGGCTGATTATGATTGGTGTGCTGGCAATTGTCACTGCTGCTGTGATTGCCTGGACCCATACAGAACAGGGCAGTATCCAATGGTCAAAACTTATGTTAAAGATACCGGTTCTCGGCAATCTCAACATACTGCAGGGAGCGACGGAATTTTCTTCCACCATGGCAACGCTCCTGAATGCAGGATTAACAGTATCAGATGCCATGGAAATCACTTCCAGGGTCATGAGCAATTACGTTCTTGGTCTTGAGATTCGAAGCATGTCAGAGAAACTGAAGACAGGATCTGAACTCGGTGATCTGATGCGCAAAAACACCCACTTCCCGGAAGTACTCAAAGAAATGTGCGGCGTCGGTGAAAAAACCGGCGAACTGGAAAAGACACTGGAGACCATAAGCACGTTCTATACCAATGAGTACAACTATGAAGTCAATCAGGCAATTGCCAAACTGGAACCTACATTGATGGTATTTTTGGCGATTTTTGCCGGATTTATCGTCATCGCTCTCTATCTGCCAATGTTTACAATGTACAATTTAATGTAATTTCAAAAGATAATCAAAAATTGAATCAATAAACGGAAAAAGAAGCGGTTTTATTGATGAAAATGTTGAAAAAAATGTTGAATCTGTAAATTGTCCATGGTATATTAAGAGTGTCAAAAGAAAACATAAATTTAAAAAAAGGAGAAAAGAAAAATGAAAAAGATCAACAACAAAAAGGGATTCACATTAGCAGAATTGCTGATCGTCGTCGCTATCATCGCTGTCCTCGTAGCTATCGCTATTCCGGTATTCACATCACAGCTTGAAAAAGCAAGAGAAGCAACAGACGCAGCTAACATCCGTTCCGCATACGCAGAAGTTGTAGCTGAGGCACTGACACAGTCTGGAGAAGAAGAAGAGATTACAAGAACAGTTGAACTGAAGCAGCAGCAGGATGGCTGGCAGACAGAGGGACAGGAAGCTAATCTTGCTGGTACAGGTCTCATTAGTGGCGGAGATCATGTCGATCCAACTATCAATGGTACACCTTCCGCTGGAGGAACAGCAACAATCACTTACACACCTGCTGAAGGGGATACTGACGCTACAATTGTGATTGCATTCGAATAATTGTTCAAATTAATCAGAGTTCAGTTGACAGAAATTCTCTAAAGATCAGTCAAAAGACTGATCTTTTTTGTGTCTTCTTTCTGTTAATTCCTTATTAATAAGGACGTAATGTATACACCTTGACTTCAAAATCATATATAATAAGTATGTTAGAGAATGCCTGATTCTTTTTGGCATGAAAAGTTGCTCTGATGCAGGTAAATATGAGAAGAAAATTAATTGAAAAACTGAAATCACAAACGGGAGCATCACTGTCCCTGGCATTGCTGTTGTTCTTGGTATGCGCAGCTGTCGGTTCAGTTGTTTTAACTGCGGGCACCGGTGCGGCCGGACGTCTGAGCAGAATGGCTGAAACCGATCAGCGTTATTATGCGGTAACCTCTGCTGCAAAGTTTTTCAATGATCTTCTTGAAAATGATGAGACTTCAGTAACACTGGAAAGGATAAAAACTGTTAAAAATACAGTTACCACAACGTACAAAGCTGATGGCAGTATTGACGGAACCCCTTCAAAAACAGAGGGTGATCCTGATTATAGTGTACGAATTCTTGTTGATGAAGAAGAAAAAGAGATTTCTGATCTAGGTGTTATTTCACAACTTGCACTTTCTTTGTATGGGATAGATTCAGGTAATGAAATTACAGTTAAACCAGATGAAATTTGGGATAAAATGCGTGCCGATTCATTCGAATCAAAGACATATACACTGCAGTTTAAAACAGAAGATGAAGTGTTTATCAACACCGACGTATTATTTGAATACAAAGAAGGAAAACTGACAGTCACATTGACAGATGAGATCGGTGATTCCGATCACTATGCACTGGTCATCAGTGCAGAGCCTGTCTTTACAGAAAATACATCTGTAAAGACAACCGAAACATCTTCCTTTGAGGGACTGAAAGAGACAAAACGTGTCACAACGACAACAACAAAGACATCTGTTCTGAAATGGGATGTGACAGGCATAGAAAAGGCGGTGCCCGGCAATGAATGAGATGTTGAGAAAATTGAAACATTCCTGTGGTGAAACACTTGCGGAAACGATGATTGCCTTGCTGATAGGAGCACTTGCAATGCTGCTTCTTGCCAGCATGATCAACAGTTCTTCACGGGTGATCTTCCGCAGTAAGGAAAAGATTCAAGATTATACTGAAGCTGAAAATAAACTAATCCGTTCTCCAGAAGCAGAGAGGAAGAAAGGGACACTGACTCTGTTTGATGAATCAGGTCAGACGGTGAAGCTGACAGAAAAGGCAGATGTTTCAGTTAAAGTGTCTTACAGCTCTTATGAGGTTATTGCAAAAAAAGAAGTGTATGCCTATGAGGCAGATCTTTCAGGAGAGTAGCCATGATGAAGAAATTGAAAAATAATGCCGGCTTCTCGCTTGGTGAGATGCTGTTGGTAATGCTGATCCTTCTTTTGGCAACGGGAATCGTCGCAGGTGGCATTCCTGCCGCAGCTAATGCCTATTACAAGGCAGTGGACGGTGCTAACGCACAGATACTGCTCTCCACAACAAAGACATGTCTCAGGGATGAGCTTGCTCTTGCTTCAGAGATCAAGGTCAGTGATGATCAGAAGACAGTCAGCTACACAGGTGCTGACGGCAGAACATATGAAATTTACAACACAAATAATACAGAGGGTGTGCAGGGGATCATGGTTAAAGATACTTCTGTGAACGGAACAGAACACTTCCTTGTTTCTTCCGCAGCTGCAACACCATCTCTGTATTCGACATATAAAAGCATTTCCTATACTAACGGAATCGTGACTGTAAGGGGACTCAAAGTCAATCGGAAGGATAAGGATATTACGATCATATCACTGGAAGAAGTGTGTATACAATCAATACAGAAGTAAGAAGGTTATCAGATATGAAAAATACAACAAGAAAAAAGGGCTTTGCATTAGGGGAGCTACTTGCTGTTGTGGCAATTATTGCGATCCTTGCAGGAATAGCTTTTGTCGCCATTATGAATTACATGCGCTCTTTGAGACAGCTTGAATTCGATGGTATCGCAAAAGAGATTTTCGTGTCCGCCCAGAATCATCTTTCCATGTCTGACAATGTCGGTTATCTCGGGCGTAGTGAATTTGGAACAGAAGAGGGAGATGGTGTGTATTATTATGTGATCGGTGATGATCATACAGCTGTCAACAGCGGTGATGAAGCACTGAATCTGATGCTGCCGTTTGCCTCGATTGATGAAACCGTGCGTCAGGGAGGCAGCTATGTGATCCGTTATCACAAAGACACTGCAAGAGTGCTGGATGTATTCTATTCCTCAAAAAAAGGAACAAGATTCGGACATAGCTGGCTAGAGTCTGAATATGAAGGGCTGCTTTCTGCCAGGGGAGACGATCACAAAAAAGACCGCAGAAAATACGGAACAGACAAATGCGTTGTAGGCTGGTATGGCGGAGAGACGGTTGATCTGAATTATGGCACTGAATTGAAGACACCAATACTTATGGTAAACAATGCGGAGAAGCTGACTGTTACAGTCACCAATCCGAATGCAGATAATAACAATGCACAGATGCGTCTTGTTATTAAAGGTTTGACAAGCGGAAACCAGATATACTTTGATCTCGGTAAATTCAGTGAAGGCAATGTAGAATATAATCCTACCGCCAGTCTGTATACCGTCACGCTGGATGACATCACAACATCCGGAAGGCATTTTAAAGATCTTTGTTGTACAGGAGAAAACCCTCTGCTTCCGGGTGAAAACATTGAGATCCAGGCAGTTGCGTACAATAACGAAGAGCTGACAAATATTGCCTGGAGTGCATCACATCAGACAAACAGTCTGTTTGGGGATGGAACATCAGAAGAAAACGCAGTGATCGGAAATATACGCCATCTGGAAAACCTGAGCAGTGATATTTCTTCACTTGATAAGGAAACACTTTCCATTTCAAAAGCAGAACAGATTTCAGATTTGAGCTGGTCTTCGTTCAAAGAACTGACAAATCAGGATAATACAAAAGTCTATGCAAAGAGCGCTACTTCAAAGGCAGGCACTTTCATGCCGGTCATTCCGGATGAAGATTTTGTTTATAACGGGAATTCCCTGCGCATTACAGATGTAAAGATTGATACAAGAAATGTAAAGATCAATGATGAATATGTTAATGGCGGTCTGTTCACTGCCCTGAGTGGTGGATCCGTTAAGGATCTGGAGCTGATCGACTTTAATATCATTTCAAATGCTGATGCAGGTTCACTTGCCGGTGATATATCAGGAACAGAGATCAGCGGTATCTTTGTCCATAACACAAGAGGGCAGGATGATTACAACCTTTCCGTGCAAGGCAAAGGCAATACAGGCGGTCTTGCAGGATATGTGGAAAAGGCTTCTGTCACAAACTGCGCAGCAGCTGTTTATGTTAAATCAGATGAAAGTTCTGCCGGTGGGTTGATCGGTAGTGCTAAAGAAGTTAATGTTTTACAGTCCTATGCTGCAGGCCATACAGAAAAAGGAAAGTACCTAAATAAGACAGAAGGTGCAGCACGCTTCAATGTGCAAGGTGTCACAGCCGGCGGCTTCATCGGTACAGCTTCAGATACAAATATAACAAACAGCTATTCGACATGTTCTGCAAAAGGCGATACAGCCGGCGGCTTTGTCGGAAACATCACAAACGGAAGTGTCAGCGGTTCCTATGCGACAGGACTAGTGCAAGGTACATCTGATACATCAGTTACCGCAAACTTTGCAGCAAAATCCGGTGATACTAGGTTTGACGGCAATTCCTATCTGGCAATCATCAATGACACGGAAGAGGATTCAGAAGGCACAGGTATCGATGCTGCTGATAAGAATATCGAAACATATGATGAATTCCTTGGAAATGCATCCGCTTCTCCGTATGACGGACAGCTGCTTGTGGAATATACAGGACAATACCGTTTCAGAAGCATCAGTGAATTGACTCAAAATAATACGCTTCCGTCTTTCCTGAACACGCATTACGGTGACTGGCCGATTCCTGAAACAAAGGCAATCAACGTAAAAAACATTGCTTCTTTGGATACCGGTGCATCTATGAGTGAAGGTGTCTCTTTTGCTGCGGCTTCTTATGATGAAAGTGCAGCACTTCCTGAAGATGTTACACTCAGTCTTTCATCTGTACAGGACAGCACAGGTGCAAAGGAAGCCGCAAAAGCACTTGGCTTCAGTGAAGAAAACTGTGAAGAAATCAGACTGTTTGATCTTGCTCTTGTATCCAATGAGACAGAAGTTCAGCCGGATGCTCCGGTTGATGTTGTAATCCAGATGTCTGATGCATTCCTGAGCAATGATGTGAAGCTGGTACACTTTGGAAAAGAAACCGAAGAACTGCCTGTCACAGTCAATGGAAACACGGTTTCTTTCTCTACGGACAGTTTCTCAAGATTTGCTTTTGTGACTAAGAAACAGGAAACAATGCAAATTCAGAAAGACGACTATACTCTGAGTCTGACATTCAGCGAAGATGCAGGTATTCCGGAAGGTGCATTGCTTGAAGCAGTAGAATTGGAAGGATTTGTTCCAAAAGAAACAGAGATTACCGTAAGTCCTGCAGACTGGACAGACGGTGTGTTTGTCATGGACGGAACCCTGTCATTGCGAATTGTCAAAGACGCAGAAACAGTATCTCCGCAAAGCGATGTCACAATCCGCATGGAGATCTCCAAGGCGGAACAGATCACGGAAACACTCCCCGTACAAGAAACGAATGCGAAGGTTGTACGGGAAACAACAGTTACTGCTTCGGATGAAAAGACATAT
Organism: Solobacterium sp.; assembly: GCA_017539825.1. Lineage (GTDB taxonomy): Bacteria > Bacillota_I > Bacilli_A > Erysipelotrichales > Erysipelotrichaceae > Bulleidia. The sequence goes on from JAFYCG010000048.1 coordinate 8,337, forward strand.
GAGATTAAGGTGACATATGATTCTGAAAGTGGCATCCCGGAGAATACGAAATTGTCTGTCAAAGAACTGACAAAAGATGATGAAGGATATGATGCCTATGTGAAGGAAGCTTCCAAAGCACTGGATGAGGCAGAAATGTTCTGGTCCAGAGTCTTTGATATTTCTATCGTTGATGCAGAAACCGGAGTAGTTTATGAACCGAACAATACCGTGGAGGTATCGATCCGTCTTCTAGACAACGATGTCAGCAAAACACCTGGAATCGATGTTGTACATATTACCGAAAAAGAAGAAGAAAAAAAGAACAAGAAGGAAGTTGTTCTTGAGTCGGAAGTAATGGAAATCTCCATCGAAGAAGATGTTGTTGAATTTGAAACTGACAGCTTCTCCGTTTATGTTGTTTTCTGCACCAATCTCACACAGACGCTTACCGCATCCGACGGAAATGAATATTTAGTTAATGTGACGTATGATAGTGCGTCCGGTATCCCTTCTGATGCTGAGCTTCATGTATCGGAGATCAAAGAGGGACAGGCTGGCTATGAAGAATATGTAGCTCAGGCTGCCGCCGCATTGGGTCAAAAGCCCGAAAATCTGGCGTTTATCAGACCTTTCGAAATCACTTTGAAGAACGCTAAGACTGGGGACGAAGACCAGCCGAATGAAGCTGTTCAGGTCAGCATCGAATTGCTGAAGGATGATCTGAATAGTTATAAGTCTGTGGATGTAGTACATATTCCTGATAGTGCCGGAAAAGAAGCCCAGGTCATGGATACAACTGTAAACAAAGAATCCGTTGAATTCGAGACGGATGGGTTCTCCGTATATGTTTTGATTGGCAGCAATGGTGAAATAGTCACACCACAGTGTACGTATACCTTCTGGATCCCGAACGAGGATGTGCCTGGTACGTATAAAGAGTATTCTTTCAGAGATTCTCAGGGTAATACAATCCATAGCCAGACGGTCATCAGCGGAGATGAACTGATTGTGCCGCAATTAGCTTCCACTGATGAGAAGTCTTTTGCAGGTTGGTATGAAGGTCACACAACTGGTGGTACGCTGCAGCTGGAAGAAGAGCCCTATGATTTCGACCATATCACAATCACTGAAAACAGCGCGATCGATCTGTACGCGGTCTATCTGAATTATGCTACAGTCATTTTCCATGACAAGTATGACAGTGAGTCAAATATCTTCCCGATTGCCTATACCCGAAGGGCAGAGGTCGTAACGACAGGCGAAGGATCCGAGGCAGTTATAGATGCTAAAGTGAAAATCAGTGACCTGAGTGTTGCCAATACCACTGTCAACAACAAGAAGATGGCTTTCTTCGGATGGTCGGAGACACCAATCACCACACCAGGAGCGGATAAGGATGATGAAGGCAATAATGTTACAGCTGTTACTACAGATGAAGAA
>JAFYCG010000049.1 GCA_017539825.1 Solobacterium sp.
GTCATAGCGGTTCTGTTCATGGTGTTTAAGAATCCTATGTTAGGATTGTTAGGTGCCAATGAAGAAACAATATCCTATGCATCATCTTACTATTCCTGGATTGTTCTCGGTGCACCGTTTGTCATTTTTTCCCTTGTACCGACAAATCTATTGAGAACAGAAGGTTTTGCGACAGGGGCAATGATCGGTTCAATCACCGGTTCTGTCGTCAACATGATTCTTGATCCGATCTTCATCTTTACCCTGGGTATGGGAGCAGGCGGTGCTGCGATCGCAACTGTCATCGGCAATATCTGTGCGGATATCTTCTATATCTATTTCATTACCACAAAATCAAAGGCATTATCACTGAATCCGAAAGGATTCCATATCTCCGGTTTTGAGTTAAGACAAATCCTGGGGATCGGTATTCCTTCCTCCATCACCAACATTATGCAGAGCATTGCGGTCATGCTGCTGAACAACTTCCTCGTACCTTATGGAAATGATAAGGTTGCAGCGATGGGTATTGTGTCCAAGGTGGTTATGATTGTCATCATGGTTATGGTTTCCTTCTCCTTTGGAGGCCAGCCGTTATACGGATATTTATACGGATCCGGAAACAAGGAAAGAATGAAGGAAACAATCCGTTTTGCCTATATGCTTGTTTGCGGTCTTGGTTTAGGTATCTCTGCAATCATCTACATGATTGCACCGCAGATGATTTCCGTCTTTATGAAAGATGCAGCAGTCATTCAGAACGGTACACCGATGTTGAGGGCGGTATTGCTGGGAATGCCGTTTATCGGATATTCCATGGTTACAACTTGTATTTTCCAGTCAACCGGAAAAGCAATGGGAGCATTGTTGCTGAGTGCCGGAAGACAGGGGTATATTTATGCAACAGTTCTTTTCCTTGCTTCAAAGATGTTCGGTTTTACCGGTGTCATTTATGCACAGACTGTATCTGAGATTTTGACAACCATATTGGCATTTGTGTTGTTTCAGAACCTTGTCGCAAAAGAATTACAAGATTAAACGCGAAATTTCTGACTGCCTGATAAAGGCGGTTTTTCTTTTTATTGCTTGACATTTTGCGATTTTGTGGAAAAACAGCAAAAAAGAAAATGCGAATATGAAAAATACTGTTTGCGTGTGACAAACAGTATTTTTTATTTTGTTATTGTGATTGTTACATCACCGTTTTCCAGTAGTTCTCTCATCTTACTGTTGGAATAATTGATCTTACCGAGTCTTGTATAGGACCAGCTGTTGGAACCATAGAACACAACAAGCTGGTTTCCGTTATATAAGACGATATCCCCGGAAGAAGTTACGGTATGTTTGTCACTGTCAGGCAGTCTTTTTCCGATAGAACCGACCTGTTCAAAACCTCCGTATCTGGACATTCTGATTGTTAATTGTTTTTCGCTGACCAGTTCTTCCAATGCCTGTACGGATGAATTATTTTGCCATTCTACAGGTACAAGCGTATTGTTGATGAACATCTGCATTATCGTGCCTCCATATATTCTTTTATTTCCAGCATCCTTTCACTCTGATGAACATGGAACGGACAACGGCTGTCACAATGACCGCATTGGATGCAGTCTGATGCATTCTTTTCCAGGGTTTTGTAATGTTCAACCGCCATACCGTCACCTGCTTTGGCTAAGTCATAGTATTTGTTGATTAAGCCGATATCCAGTCCTGCAGGACATGGTTTACAATGGTTGCAGTAAACACATTTTCCGGAAGCGGAAGCCGGTGCAAAGGTACCGATGAGGGAATAATCAAGATCCTCTTCCGTCTGATCATAATAAGCAAGTAAAGTTTCAACTTCTTTTACACTTTGTGCACCGGGAAGTACGGTTAAGATACCGGGTTTATCTAAGGCATAACGGATACACTGGTATGGGGTTAACGCCTGTTTGAACGGAGATTGAGAAGCATCAAGAAGCTGTCCTCCGGAGAATGGCTTCATGACAGAGATGCCGATTCCTTCCTTTTCACAACGCTTATAGATACTGTTTCTTTCATCTACACCGCCATTGGCGTATTCACCCTGACCGTAATCATAAGCAGGATTAACCGAAAACATCAACATATCAATATCTGCTTCATCCAGAATCTGATTAATAACAGAAGGAGTATGAGAAGATAAACCGATATGTCTGACGATACCTTTTTCCTTTAATTCCAGAATGTAGTCATAGATTCCGTTTTTCTTGTAGGTTTCCCAGTCGGAGATCTCATCCTGGCAATGGATAAATCCATAATCGATATAGTCTGTATGCAATTGTTCCAATTGCCATTGTACAGATTTCTTAATCGTATTCAGATTTAAAGACCAGCCATATGTTCCTTTTGTATAGTCGGCACCGAAATGAATTTGATAGTAGATGTTTTCCCTGACATCTTTGAATGCTTCCCCATAGATCGGGAATGTTGCACCATCACCTGCAGCTAAATCATAATAGTTGATGCCGCCTTCATAAGCTCTGCGTAAAGCTTTGACAGCTTCCTCCATACCTGCTTCATACATATAGGAAGAACCAAGACCGATTTCACTGATTTTGTCCTTTGTTTTCTTGTTGATTCTGTATTTCATGCTTTCCTCCTTCAGGCATATCAATTGCGGGTATATATGAATCTTGTTATGATAACTATGTTAATTCATAAACCTAGCTTTAGGTCAAGGAGACAGATATGTATTATTCTATTGGTGAAGTATCGGAGATGTTTCATATTCCGATTTCAACATTGCGGTATTACGATAAAGAGGGATTTTTTCCGGATATGGAAAGAGTTTCCGGAATACGAAGATTCTCTGAAAGAGAGATTGAGACATTGCGCGTTGTAGACTGTCTGAAAAAATCCAAACTGGAGATTAAGGAAATCAAACAGTTTATTGATTGGACAAGGCTCGGTGCAAAAACATATGAAGAAAGAAGAAATCTTTTTGAACAGCAGAAAAAGAATGTGGAAAAGGAAATCGAAGAACTTGAAAAAACAATGAGCATGCTGAAATATAAATGCTGGTACTATGAACAGGCTATTAAAGACGGTAATGAAGATAAGCTTCATGAAATGATACCTGAGAGATTACCTAAGGAAGTAAAGAAATGGTATGATCATGCCCATGAAGAGGAGACAAAATGAATATCATCAGCAATAAGTTTTTTGAAGCAATGGAAGTCAGAAAAGGCATCTGGCAGATTCTCGGACAGGGTGGAGAACAATGCTATCTGGTGGAAGGAAAAGAAAAAGCCGTATTGATTGACGGTCTTGTCGGCGCAGGATCATTGAAGGCATTTGTCAGGGAACTGACAGATCTTCCTGTGATGCTTGTTTTAACACATGGCCATTTAGATCATACAGGAGCTGTATGGGAGTATGGCAAATGTTATATCCATCCGGATGATATTGCCTTGATGTATTCCGAAAGGCACAGTGATCCCAAATCCAGATATAGATTTGCCAGAATGAAAAGTCCTCTGACAACCCATCAGCTGGAAACATTATCCCTTGAAGACATGATCCCGGTAAAACCTGTCATCACATATCCGGTTTATGACGGAGATACAATATCTTTGGGCGGTAATGAGAACACTCTTGTGGTTATGCTGGAATAA
>JAFYCG010000050.1 GCA_017539825.1 Solobacterium sp.
AGATATGGTCCGCCATCGGAAACATATACCCATTCCTTATGCCCTTTTCCGCACATGCCGCTGCCGATTACCTGAAATTCATCAGATACCATAGTCACCGAATTCAGAAGATCCAGCACAAAACCGCTGATCACTACCGGTGCAACAATTTTGCCTGTGAATTGACCGTCCCTGATTTCCAGGCCGTAGGAAGCAGTACACTGAATCTGCCAGTTCTTCGGATCCTCCATGCCGTTATCGGTGTCACACAGATAATAGCCATGTTTGATCGACTTGAACATATCCTCTGCCTTGGATTTTCCCGGAAGGAAGAAGGTATTGGTCATACGGGTGTATGATTTTCTTTTATAAGATTCTCTTCTGCCGTTACCTGTCGGCTCTGTACCAAGCTGCAGTGCACTTAATGCATCAGAGATACCTGTCTGCAATATGCCGTCTTTGATAATTTCCGTATCATGTGCCAATACGCCGTCATCATCAAAGAAGTAGGATGCAGCACTCAGGGTAGCAGCAGCACCGTCATGCATATTGATCAGTTCACTTGCAACTTTCTTACCGATATAATCTGCTGCTTTTGCCCTGTGTTTGACAAACATATCCATTTCCACACCATGCCCGAATGCCTCATGTGCTATTAATCCGGAAATGGTAGGATCGGTAATGATATCGTATTCACCCGGTTCAATTGCTGTTGCCTTTAACAGGCTTATCGCTAAATCCGTTGTGCTTTCCTTGATTTCATCCAGTTCGTCGAGTGCCAAAAGAGAATCTGCTTCATTCATTGTTTTGTACGCCCTTTGAATGACATCTCCTTCCCTGACGGTAACAAGCAGCCTTGCATTAATCCAGGTATAGTACTGATCAAGACACTTTTTCTTTGAGATAAATACTTTTGATACTTCTCTTTTTGAATATCCTGTAATGACGTTAATCACTCTTTCATCCTTTTCTTCACAGAAATGGCGGATATTTTCCAGCTTCTCCAGTATCTCTTCATCTTTCAGGGGATGAACATCCTCCCGCACAAAAGATTTGACCAGTTCCTCTTCTTCAAGTGCTTTGACATCCACAAAATCCTGATGCATTTCAGGCAAAGCAGTTGCTTCAATAATATCCTCTGCGGAAATACCGCGAATATCGTTGACCGCATATTCACTGTAATGTTTTCCGTCAAACATCCGGACCACAAATCCGCATTCATCTTCCTTTTCGTCTATTGAAGTATTTCTGGTGTCGGATAAGATCCGTTTTGTCTTATTGTACGAACCCAATACAGATACATATTCATAGGTTTCACTCAAAGTCTCTACGAGTTGTTTTGCATCTGTCATTCTGTCCTTCAAAAATGTATTTAGTGCCATGTAAATCTCCCTTATAAGTATGTACAAAAAAGAAGGATTTATCCTTTAAGTCCTTCTTCCTGTCTCTGCATGTTTTCCACAACAACATCATAAATATCACCGATGGACTGTCCGTATTCCAGAACAAGCCATGGTTCATTTGTATGGAAATGGATTTTGATCAATGTATCATCTCCAACTACCAGCAGGCAGTCTCCCTTGAAATGCTCTGTAATATAATCATGAATTACATCTTCATCAAGATCCTGTCCATCAATCAACAGCTGTGTATCGAATTTAAACTCTAACTGTTCCATAATAACCTCCTGTTTTATATATGGATTATACCATGTGTTCTTTTTTATTTCACTGATTTTGTTTTTTCGGCTATAATGAATGTAAGGAGGACTTTATGGCAGATATTAATATTGAAGCATATGTCAAAAAAGTATTGGACGTCGTAAAAGACAGTCCGGAAAAGCTGAAAGCTGCCGCTTCCAACAGTGATTTCTTGAAGAAGATTCTCGGTGAAGACGGGAAACTCGGAAAAGATGATCTGGAAAAGATTGCTGCAGCCATTAAGGAAACAGCGCCTGTGAAAGCATTGCTTGGTGAAGATGGAAAATTCACAAAAGAAGATTTCACCAGAATTGCCGATGAAGCAAAAGAAGCAGGCGAAGGTCTCTTAAACAAAGCAAAAGATCTGATTGGCAAATAATGCAAAGACAGGTAAAACTGTCTTTTTATCATTTCTTAACAAACATTTATATAATTCATGGTAGAATGATTGATGGAGAAGTGAAATATGGTTTCAAATAAAAACAGAAATAGAAAACAAAAGTCGAAAAAAAAGCTCAGATTACCTGTAATCTTTATATTAGTTGCCTTACTATCGTATATTTTTTCCTTCCTGTTCCTGAACAAGTATGAAATGGTTCTGACATTGAAAGGTGACGATCCGCTGTATATTGAATACGGTGAAGAATGGGAAGATCCTGGTGTAAACGCATATGAAAAAAATGCTTTTATCGGATTCATCAAATCAAAGGTTACCCCTTCCGTTTCCAACAATATCACAGACCAGCTCGGAGAGTTCACCATTACATATCATGCCAAAACCAACCGGTCTGAAGCAGAAGTCAAAAGAAAGGTAATTGTCCAGGATACAACAGCACCTGTTATTGAGCTGCTGTCCAACCCTGATACATATACACCATTCAATCATCCTTATGTTGAAGAAGGACTTACGGCAGTCGACAATTATGACGGTGATCTTTCCCTGTCTGTTACATCCGAAGAAAAAGACGGCAAGGTGTATTACTCGGTAACCGACTCTTCGGGAAATACTGCCACAGCAGAAAGAGAAATCGTTTATGACGATCGTATGCCGCCTGTCATCACTTTGGAAGATGGCGGAGACGTACTCCTGCAGCAATGGAGCCAGTATACAGACAAATTCTCTGCCGTGGATGATTGTGACGGAGATGTCACCTCGCAGGTTAAAATAGAAGGATCCGTCGATACAGCCGTACCGGGGAATTATACGCTGACCTATACGGTAAGCGACTCCCACAACAATCAGGCGGTTATCACAAGAACTGTTCATGTCATTGACGGTTCAATTCCCGATCGTTCCAAAATCATCTATCTGACATTTGATGACGGTCCCGGACAGTATACGGATGAACTGCTTGACATACTTGATAAATACAATGTCAAAGTCACCTTCTTTACCACATCAGCTTATCCTGCTTATGCTTACTGTATGAAACGTGCTGCTGAAGCAGGTCATACGGTAGCTGTTCATACCGCAACCCATAACTATGCCTCAATCTATTCAAGTGACGATGCATACTGGGATGATTTCAACAGACAGAATGAGGCGATCGCTGCACAGACCGGTTCAAGAACAACACTCTTCCGTTTTCCGGGAGGCAGCTCCAATACGATCAGTGCCAACTACAGCCAGGGCATCATGACAAGGCTTGCCCAGGAGGCAGAACAAAAAGGATACCAGTATTTTGACTGGAATGTTACAAGCGGTGACGCCGGTGAAACGACGGATACACAGGTTGTAATCACCAATGTAACAACACAGGTTGCTTCCAATACCGAATACGGAAGATCCTCTGTTGTTCTGCAGCATGATGTCAAAGATTATTCGGTTGCTGCTGTTGAAGAAATTATCAAATGGGGAAAAGAAAACGGTTATGCATTTTTACCGCTCACTTCTGGCAGCCCAACTGCTCATCACCCGATTAACAATTAAAGGATGCACATGCATCCTTTTTTTGTAATTGTATTTATGAATCAGTCTCCCTGGCTGACAATCTCCCAGGTGTCATCCTCTGTACGGCCTAACCACCAGGGATAACCGGTATTGTCTTTATCCTCATCTGCGTCGTAGCAGTCCATCAGGAATTCTGCAACTTTAACATATCCTGCATCAGGATTTGTCTCATTGATCCTCTTTAAGTTATCTTCATTGCTTGCATCATCCCCTGCATAACGGATACTATGCAATTTATATCCTTCAAAAGAAGCAAATTTACATTTGATCTGAATGACTGCTTCTTCAAGCTCCTCTTGTGTGAAGATGGATGAATTACCATAATCAATGGTTACATCTGTAGAATTTACCGCTCCAAGATATTCTTCAAACGTAATATCTTTTGACATAATCTCTTTTGCGATATCAACATCATCCACATAGCGGATGTGCCATGGCTCATAGCCATAACCTGTGATATGTTCTCTTCCTTCAAGGTAACGTAAGATGAACCCGTAATCTGCCAATTTGGCGTGAACCTTTGCCCAGAGTTCCGGATACTGTACCATATCTTCATTGTAGTAGACATCTGTAAAAGTTCCGTCTTCATTCTTCAGTTTGAAGTAAAGGTCAAGAGCTAAGCCTGTATGATGTTCTGAATAACCCGGCTGTGCTACTGTCTTCAGTGCATAATCAATGCCGTATTTTTCCGTAAAGCTGTCCATGATTCTCTGTTGTGCAGCTACACTTCTGCGGGCAGAATCCAGTTCCAGATAGATACCGTCATTG
>JAFYCG010000051.1 GCA_017539825.1 Solobacterium sp.
GATGGAATGGAAAAAAGGAGATCAGTAAATGTTTCGTACAGAATGTTTTAAACCGGAAGATTTCAAGCCGGCACGTTTTAAATCCGATCATGCGATCACGCTGAACGGGAAAGAAATACCCTATCATACCGTTAGTGAAGACAATGTTTTCTACGGTAAAGACGGCAAGCCGATCGCATCCATTTTCTCGTATTCCTATTTCCGTTCCGATGTGGATGATCTGAAGAACCGTCCTGTCATTTTTGCCTATAACGGCGGACCGGGAAGTTCCTCAATGTATGTTCATGCAGGATTCCTCGGAACAAGAAGAATCACATATGGCGAACCGGACCGTCCGACAGCTTTCGGACCGTATGAAGTGATTGATAATCCGGATTGCCTGATTGATGTGGCGGATCTGGTTCTGATTGATCCGGTAGGTACCGGATACGGTGTTTTGATTGATGAGGAAGCCGGCAAGGATTTCCTTGGCATCGAGGAAGATGCAGAAGCACTTCTGACATTTATCGAGATGTGGTGCAGAAGATACAACCGTACCATGAGCCCGAAGTATCTGGTTGGTGAAAGCTATGGCTGTACACGTTCTGCAACAGCAGCAGGTATGGCTGCAACAGAAGGCAAAGACAGAATGTACGGGATCGCTTTTGACGGTATTGTCATGATCGGCAACACCGTTACTGTCGGCGAATATTTCGGCAAAGAACTCTATGTTGAACCGTCCATTATCGGCTTTCCGACCTATGCGGGAGTCAACTGGTTCCACAATCATCCGACAGACCAGACGGTTGAAGAATTTGTCAAAGAGGCAAAGGCTTTTGCGGATGAAGAATACGTTCTTGCGCTATACAAAGGAGAATCTCTGGACGAAGAAACAAAGGAACATATCATTGAAAGAGTGACTTACTATACAGGTGTTTCCAGGGAGTATCTTGAAAACAACGGTTTAAAGATCAATGATGATACATACCGCCAGGAAGTATTGAAGAAACAGGGTAAGGGCGTATCCAGATATGATGGCAGAATGACACGTCCGTTATTGCATCCGGAAGTTGTGGAAAGAGAAAAAGGATTATGGGATGATGCAACCGCAGACCGCTATGATCCGTACTTCTATGCTGCATTGACAGGGGATCTTTTACCTAATCTCGGTGTAAAACTGGATCGCAATTATGTCAATATGACAAATTACTGGAAGAATTGGAAAAAGGATTGTCCGCATGGAACAACCGGCGAACAGCTGCGCAATGCAATGACAAGAAGACCCGGCATGAGAACCTTCTTTGCCAACGGATGGTTTGATCTGTGCACGGAATTCGGTTATGTCTATCATACGCTTGATCATGCAGGACTTCCGAAAGACCGCGTCTATGTAAAGGGGTATTCTTCCGGTCATATGATCTATATCGGCGAAGAGAATGTCAGAGAACTCTGTGCGGATATCCGCAAGTTCATTCTTGGAGAAGATCCTTCGAAATAAAACGGAAATGAAAATTCCGTTTTTTCTTTGTAAAGGCAAATAAAAGATTTATACTAAAGGAAAGAATTATCTTTTGGAGGTATGCTTTGACAAAGGTTCTTGGATCTAAAGAGACATTTCTTGAAGCGGATCATGATACAGCCATGGAGTTTTTAAACACTGTCAGTGATATTACCGCAGCGGAGGAATATCAGAGATTAAAGGAGTTTACCCATCATCGCAGCACAACACGTTACCAGCACTGTCTGAATGTCGCCTGGTATACTTTTATCTGGAGCAAAGCAGCGGGGTTAAACTATAAAAGTGCAGCCAGAGGTGCAATGCTGCATGATTTTTACCTGTACGATTCCAATGATGAACTCTTTAAACAAAGCGGCCTGATTCACAATCTTCATCATCCAAGAGTTGCTCTGGAAAATGCCAAAAAGCTGTTCGAAGTGGATGAAATCATGGAAGACTGTATCCTGTATCACATGTTTCCGGTCGGTGAAGGAAAACCGAAAACACAGGAAGGATATGTTGTGACGGTAGCAGATAAATACTGCGCTTCTTTGGAATGGGGCAGCGGAAAGGCCAAAAAGATCGTCCCTGTTCTCAAGGATATCCGTGATTATCTGAAAGATGAATTATCCGACCATGTATGATAAAATGAATTCCGGAGAAAAATTATGAATATGCAGACATTGCTCGAAGAAGATAAAGAGCGTTTTTTACAAAGTATCATTCATGCGGAGAATGCGGAACGTGCAACGGAAGAGGTCAAAAGAGAGCTTTCCCGTATTTTGTTTTCCTTTAACGAAAAAGAGGATAATGAAGCAGTCAAAGCAGCAGCTTACCGGATGATTGAAACAGCTTCTGCCGCATCGGCATTAATGGATTGTGACGGTGTTACAAAGATCTATGGGAAATCCGAATACAAGGCAAAGGAAAAAGAGAAGAAACCGGTTATGTTCTGGACATATCTTCTTGTTTCCTTCGGATGTCTTTTTGCGGCAGTGATCATCTGTGTCATGAACGGAGGCATTCTCAAAGCGATTCTGAGCATGCCTGTTCTGCTGCTTCTGTTTTGTGTTGGTCTTGCTTCCACATTTTTTGCCGGAACAAAGATGCATTCTTCCGCAAAACAGGATGACCAGCTGTTTGGGGAAACGACTGTAGATGCACAGAAGGTATATCACAATCTGTTTATCACGGTTATTAAAATCGATAAACTTCTCGAAGATATCAGGAGCCAGGAACGTTTAAGCAGGAAAAAGGAAATGCATGAAAGTGACGGCGGATTAAGCGCGAAGGATATCGATCGGTTTGCGCAGATCCTCGAAGATGCCTATGGTGATCCGGATAATCCTTCCTCTCAGGAAATTGTGTCTCATATCCGTTTTTACCTGCATCAGAAGATGATTTCCCTTGTTGAGTATAGTGAAAAGAACCAGTCCTGGTTTGATATGATGCCTTCCAAAGACAGTGCGACACTTCGTCCTGCCATTGTACTGGATGGAAAACTATTGAAAAAAGGACTGGCTGCAGGAGGTAGATGATGGATCGTTTTTACGGGTTTGATCTGGGTGATGCGGAAAGTGCAGTCACCAGACTGCAAAAAGATGCGGATCCTGCTCCGCAGGTTCTTTCCGTACATGATGAAAAAAGTTTTATTACGGCGTATGCACTGTTGAAGAACGGTCAGCTGGTTGTGGGAGAAGGTGCGTGTTATGAGCCGGAAGCTGTCAAAAGAAAGATTCGCTTTAAAAGCCATTTTCTGACCGATTCCACCGTCAGCAAGGATATTGCCAGTTTTGCCTCCGGCGTATTGGGAGAGTTGTATTTAAACGGTGATCTGATCAAAGGAGAGGAGAATTGTTTCTACATCGGCTGTCCTGCCGGATGGGATCGTGTTGCCAGGGAAGAGTATCGCGAGATCTTTGAAAAAATCGGTTTTCCGCCGACAAGAATTATCTCTGAATCCAGGGCAGCACTGGTTTCCGCATGCCAATCCAAGCATCTGCAGGTAGGATACGATATTCTCTCCAAACCTGTACTTGTTGTGGATGTAGGCTCATCAACGACCGATTTTGCCTATGTAAACAGCGGCAAGGAAGTTGAGCTGCAGACAGGCGGAGAAGTGTTTCTCGGTGGCGGAATCATGGATGAGGTGCTTCTGGAAGAAGCGGTATCCGCCTCCAAAGATGAAAAGAAAATCCGCAAGATTTTTGAAGAGAGTGAAGCATGGAAAACCTATTGTGAATTTGCGGCAAGAAGGCTGAAGGAAAAGTATTTCAAAGATGAGGAATACTGGAAGGATCAGGAATGCACACAGACCGTCACCATCCGCTATACAAGATTTCCGGTCAAGCTGGTATTGCGCATGAATGCACAAATCGCCGAAAAACTGATTGAAAAGAAGGTTGCCAAACTCGATAACCGTTCTTTCAAAGATGTCTTTACAGATGCTTTAAAACAGGCAAGGGATAATATTTCCGACCGTTTGCCGGAATTGATTTTCCTGACCGGCGGTGTTTCCAAAATGCCTGTCATCCGCTCCTGGTGCAGGGAGGTTTTCCCTGAATCCATTGTCATCACAAGCGGTGAACCGGAATTTTCGGTTGCGGCAGGACTTGCCTATTGCGGCAAAATCGATGATGAGCTCAGAGAGTTTAAAAATGAGATTGAACAGCTGAAATCCTCCAGTGTTGTGGAGCAGATTGTTGAACAACATATGAATGAACTTTACCGCAGTGCTGTGGATGATATGGTGTCACCGATTATGCGGGAAGTGGCTTTGCCGGTCATTGATCAATGGCGTAACGGTACAATTGAAAAGCTTGCCGGTATTGATGAGGCTTTGAAAACAGAGATTGACAATTATCTGCATACAGACCGGGGCAGGGCAATTCTGACAAAGAGCGTTTCTTCCTGGCTGAAAAACATCTCTTATGAGCTGGAAAAATATACTGTACCGATCTGTACGAAACACAATGTGCCGTATTCTGCTTTATCTTTGAATTCCTATCTGTCTTTATCGGATATTGAAATCAGGGTTGAAGCGAAGGATGTATTTGCCTTAAAGGAAATCACCTGGATGATTGATACGGTTGTATCTCTTCTGGTGGGCTTTCTTTGCGGCGGAAGCGGCATTGCCATGATCGCTAACGGCGTGCCCGGCATTCTTGCAGGAGCGGTGATTTCCCTGATGGTTCTTGCCCTGGGCAAAAACAAAATGCAGGAAGCATTCCTGAATGCCAATATCCCGCATATCGCAAGAAAAATGTTTCCGAAAAAATATTTCGAAGCAAGGCTGGATGTGATTTCGGATGAAGTAAAAAAAGGACTGTATGCCAATCTGGAACAGGAAAAGAATGAAGTTATTACGGAGAGGCTGATCAAGGATATCTCCGAGCAGATTGAAATCTGCCTGACAAAGATGGCTGAAGTTGTAGAAATACCTTTAGGATAACCGGGAATACTATCCCGGTTTTTTCTTGGAAAAGGGCGTATTGAAACAACGGAAAAACCATGATATGGTAAGGGATAATTAATATTCCGGTTTATATAAACCGGAGATGATCATAGAAAGGAGGATCTGTCAGATTGCAAGTATTCTGTGCAACACGAGGGAGAATATCGTTGTACAAAACAGGAGAGATCTGATGGAAAAAAAGAAATGCTGTTAGGAAATTTTTGTATCTGTGAAAAAGAATATCCCTATCAAGTGAACAAAACACCTTCTGAAGAGAGCGTTGAAAAAAGAATACTGGAGTATATCCGCAAATATCCCTGTTCGCTTACAATGGATATCGCCGATGGGCTCAATATTTCATACATGACAGCGAAAAGAAGGGTGACTGACCTGAAAGAGAAGGGAATGATCACCAAGGAGAATGAACGTTGGATTATCAGGGAAAAAAATGAAATTAAAACAGACCATACGTTGCGTGATACATTTGAGGTGGGAGTCGTGATGAAAATGGAGAGTCATCCGGAAATTACCATTGAAGATATTGCCACAGAGTTATATCTTTCACCGACAACCGTCAGAAGGACGATCAAATCCCTGCAGAACCGGGGGATTATTACACGTACCGGCTCCGCCCGTAAAGGAAGATGGGTGGTATCCGAATACAAATTGAAAAATTAAATATGTACTTTTAGACATTGCTATCTCAGCATGATAAAATAGAAGAACGGCAAGGGGTGACTTATGGAAAAGGTAAAACATGTAATTCTTGTTAGCGGATTAAGCGGTGCCGGAAAGAGCACTGCTACCCGTATACTTGAGGATATGGGATA
>JAFYCG010000052.1 GCA_017539825.1 Solobacterium sp.
TGGGCAGACAGCCAATCTTGTTCCGGCGGATAAAAAGCTGTATGCATTGCGTGATGTGACTGCAACAGTTCGCAGCATTCCTTTGATTGCTTCTTCCATCATGTCCAAAAAACTGGCTTCAGGGGCGGATGCCATTATTCTTGATGTCAAAACCGGAAGCGGTGCATTCATGCGCAATACGGATGAAGCATTCCGGCTGGCAAAGACTATGGTACAGATCGGCAAGCTGACCGGCAGGAAAGTCAGGGCAATTGTCACGGATATGAACCAGCCTTTGGGCATGGCGGTAGGAAACAGCCTGGAGGTCAAAGAGGCGGTAGAACTGTTAAGCGGGAAGATTAGCGAAACAGATCCTTTATATGAGGTCTGCATTCTGTTAGGGAAACATATGATGATCGCCGGAAATCTTGCTGAAAGTGAAGAAATGGCTGAAAAGAAGCTGAAAGAGGCAATCAAAGACGGCAGCGGTTTGAAGAAGCTGCAGAGAATGGTCGCTTTACAGGGAGGTGACAGTTCCTATCTCTGTCTGGAAAAAATTGATCAGATGATACATGTTAACCGCATTGTTGATATCTGCGCACAAAAGGATGGCTATGTCACATCCATGAATGCTGAGAAGATCGGCACTTCTGCCCAGATGCTTGGTGCCGGCAGAGAAAAGAAGGGAGATGCGATCGATCCGTCTGTCGGTCTTGTGATGAAGGTCAGATGCGGCAGCAGGGTACAAAAGGGTGATCCGTTATGTACCATGTATGTCAATGAGGAAAAGCGCTTTGCAGAGGCAGAACAGTTATTCCTGAGTGCAATAGAAATATCTGATGAGGAAAAAGAAAAAACGCCTATGATTTATGGCGTTGTTACGGAGGAAGATGTATAGTCTTCCTTTTTTATTGTTTGAATTTGGAAGCGACATATCTGGCTTCATTTTCATCCAGCCAGCGGATGCCGTTGTCCTTATCTCTTTTCAATATAATCGCTACACCTCTTGCGGAAGGATCCCTGTAGGACAGGATGCCGAGTTTGTCATCATATCTTGGAGAAGGGACTTCTGCACCATTGTAAATAATGCGGTATTGCTTGCCGAGTTCAGGCATGGACAGTTCAATCAGCTCTCTTCTGCCGTTATAAGGGTCTTCCATCTGCTCCCTGAGAACCTTATTGCATTCAAAGAAGATTTCGTCCATAACATAATCAGATGTATGATTGATATCTACGGTTGTTTTCTTGTCATCGGTATAATACGTTCTTAAAACCAAATGCCCTTTGAAAATAACAGGGTTATTGGTTCCGTAGAAGGCTACAGTGCAGACCGTGTGATAGTAATAATTAAATGGATAGTAGAGTTTTGTTTCAATCATTGTGCCTTCTCCTTTACGCATAATGATATATCTATTCTGTATTTTTCGCAAGAAAGTAGTGTTATAATCATGGGTATTGAAAGGAAAAGCAGTATGGATATTCAGATCCTTCATCTTTTGGACGGTGCCAGGCAGGCAAAAGGCCTGACGGTCATTATCGATGTCTTCCGTGCATTCTCATTGGAATGCTACATGTATCAGGCTAATGCAGGGGGTGTCATTCCGGTAGGGACAGTGGAAGATGCCTTTGCATTGCAGAAGGCAAATCCTTCTTTTATTTTATGCGGAGAAAGAAACGGAATCAAAGTGGAAGGTTTTGCCTATGGCAATTCTCCCTCTGAATTTGAAAATATCGATCTGCACAATCATGTGGTGATTCATACGACCAGTGCCGGTGTACAGGGAATCGTCAATGCATCCGGTGCAGATGAGATTATCACCGGTTCCCTGGTGAATGCCAAAGCCATAGCTTCTTACATCCGGCAGAAAAATCCGGAAACCGTTTCATTGGTTGCGATGGGCTGGAATGCCAAAAAGAAGACGGAAGAGGATGAATTGTGTGCTGCTTACATAAACGCTTTGCTGAAAGGGGACGGTATAAAAGAGATTGACCGTCTGGCTGATGAATTGCGCTTTACGGAAGGGAAGAAATTCTTCGATCCCTCCAAACCCGAATTTCCCGAAAGGGATTTTGCCTTGTGCACGATGGTAGACCGCTTTAACGGTGTCATCAGGGTTCTTCCGCATCCTGTATATGGATTTATGACAGAGTGGAAAGAGGTAAAAAATGAATTTTGATTATTTGTATCAGCCTTATGCATCCAACCGGTATTGTCTTTTTGCCGCTAACGGCATGGTGGCAACCGGTTCGGCACTTGCTTCACAGGCAGGTCTTGAGATGCTGAAAAAAGGCGGCAATGCCATTGATGCGGCAATTGCTACAGCAGCAGCTCTGACCGTTGTTGAACCGACAGCTAACGGCCTGGGTTCCGATGCATTCTCCCTTTTTTATACCAATGGTAAATTACACGGCATGAATGCTTCCGGATATTCTCCGAAGAACATTTCCCTGCAGGCAGTAAAGGAAAAGACAGCCGATGGAAAAATGCCGAAATACGGCTGGCCGACAGTCATGGTTCCCGGAGCGGTAAAAGGCTGGGTGGAACTGTCACGCAACTATGGAAAACTCCCTTTGGCAGATGTGCTTGCCCCGGCAATCCGTTATGCGGAAAACGGCTATCCGCTTTCGCCGGTTCTTGCGCATATGTGGAATCGTGCAATCACACGTTACACGCAACTGTTTCAGGACGATCAGGCATATTGGGAATGGTTTAAAACATTTACGAAAGATAGAAAAACGGTACAGCCCGGTGATATTGTCAGACTCCCCAACCATGCAAAGACATTGCGGTTAATTGCCGAAACAGACGGGGATGCTTTCTATAAAGGTGAGATTGCCGAGCAGTTTGTCAGACAGTCTGAAAGAGACGGCGGTTATTTCTGCATGGAAGATCTTTCAGGCTATAACGTACAGTGGGTTGATCCGATCAGTTTGAACTATCGCGGTTATGATGTTTGTGAAATACCTCCCAACGGGCAGGGCATTGCAGCCCTGATGGCTTTGAATATTTTAAAAGAATTTCAGTTTAACAGCCGCAGTGAGGCGTATCATCATCAGATTGAAGCGATGAAGATCGCTTTTGCCGATGCACAGAAATACGTTACGGATCCGCGATATATGCAGGTGGATTATCATTGTTTCCTTGATCCTGCCTACGGGGAGCAAAGAGCGAAGGATATTCATGCTTATGCAACTGTTCCCGAACCTTTGTCTTTGCCAAAGAGCGGTACGGTCTATCTTTGTACCGCAGATGGCGAAGGCAACATGGTCTCCTTTATTCAGTCCAATTATGCAGGTTTTGGTTCGGGTGTTGTTCTGGAAGGATACGGTGTCAGCCTGCAGAACAGGGGATCGGACTTTTCCTTAGATGAAAATGATGCAAACTGTCTGGCACCACATAAAAAGTCATACCATACAATCATTCCGGGCTTTCTCATGAAAGACGGAAAACCTGTCGGACCTTTCGGGGTTATGGGCGGATACATGCAGCCGCAGGGACATGTTCAGCTGATGATGAATCTGATCGATTTCCATCTGAATCCGCAGATGGGACTGGATGCCCCAAGATGGCAATGGACAGAAAAAAACAAAGTCATTCTTGAGCCTTCCTTTCCTAAAGCGGATGCATCCGCTCTGGAAAGAAAAGGCCATCAGATTTCGCTTTCTTCAAGTTCTTTCTCCTTCGGCAGGGGAGAGATGATTCTCAGGCTGGATAATGGCGTTCTGGTAGGGGCGACCGAGTCACGCACGGATGCCAATATAGCCTGTTACTAGGAGGTTTTATGAAAACATTTCTGGATTTATATATTTCATGGTTCAAGATGGGTCTGTTTACCTTTGGCGGCGGTTATGCGATGCTGCCGATGATCCAGAGGGAAGTGATTCAAAAACATAAATGGGCTACAGAAGATGAAATCATGGATTATTATGCAATCGGCCAATGCACGCCAGGCATTATCGCCGTAAATACCGCAACATTTGTCGGTTATAAAATCAAGGGTATCCTTGGCGGTATTGTTGCAACCCTCGGCGTAGTATCGCCATCCCTGATTATTATCTCTTTGATTTCCGCATTGATCACCAACTTTTCAGAACTGGAAATTGTGCAGAATGCATTAAAAGGCATTCAGATCGGTGTATGTGTACTGATGTTTGTCGCAATACAGAATTTAATTAAAAAAGGCGTTAAGAATATGCCTTCGTGGATTATCTTTATCGCCGCCTTCATTCTGTCGTATTTTACAAATATTTCGACCGTGATTCTTGTCGTGATTGCCGGAATTAGCGGCTATGTCATCAGCACCTATGGCAAAGGAGAGGCAAAATGATACAGACATTTTTGTTGATGTGTTTTGAATTTTTTAAAACAGGACTGTTTGCGGTAGGCGGAGGACTGGCAACGATTCCGTTTCTGAAGGAGATGTCCGTCAAGTACGGATGGTTCTCACTATCCGATATTACGACAATGGTGGCGGTCAGTGAATCCACACCCGGACCGATCGGCATCAACATGGCAACGTATATCGGCAACAGGATGTTTGGATTTGTCGGGGGCGTTGCAGCTACGGTATCGCTTGTGGCACCTTCGATTATCGTGATATGCATTATTGCCAGGATGCTGGAAAAATTCAAGGATTCAAAAGCTGTCAAGGCTGTCTTTACAGGATTAAGACCAGCTGTAGCGGGATTTATCCTTTCGGCGGTAATCGGCATCTACCTGATGGCCTTGTTCAATGTGGATCTTTACAAGTCTACCGGAAGCGTTACGGACCTTTTCCGTTTCAAGGCAATTGTGTTTTTTATCGCACTGTTGGCATTGTATAAATGGAAACCGAAAATTCATCCGATTCTCATTATCGCTGTTTCGGCGTTACTCGGCATATTTGTAGGTTTTTAAGCATTGCATTTAGAGTGCGGTTATGCTATGATTCTACTTGCGTCAAATGGCGCATCGCTGTTCCGCTGACATTAGTAGAGATCATGAACAGGCCGATCATTCGAGAAAAGGAGTAGAAAAATGGATTTCAGTTTAGTTGACAGAATTACGAAAAACCAGATGCGTAGCGACATCCCTGCATTCAAGTCAGGTGACACTGTAAAAGTTTACGTACGTATCAAAGAAGGCGAAAAGACACGTATTCAGATTTTTGAAGGCGTTGTTGTGGATCGTTCCAACGGCGGTATCGGTGCTTCCTTTACTGTTCGTAAGATTTCCAACGGTGTTGGCGTTCAGAGAACATTCCCTGTTCATTCCCCAATCCTGGAAAAGATCGAAGTTGTCCGTTACGGTAAAGTCCGCAGAGCTAAGCTGTCTTACCTCAAAGGCTTGTCTGCAAAGAATGCCCGTATCAAGGAAGACAGACGCAAGATTCAGAAGTAATAGGTCAAAAGAAAAGAGAAAGAATATACTTTCTCTTTTTTTGGCTTCTGCTATAATATTGCATTATGGAAAACGAGAAGAATGAAAAAAAAGAGTTTGACCTGGTAAAGGAGATTATTTCTTTTGTCAAAGATATGGCCGTATGCATGGTCATCGTTCTGGTAATCATGCATTTTATTGTACGTCCGATCGGTGTCATGGGCAGTTCCATGTATCCTACGCTTGAAGAGGGTGAGGTAGGCTTATCTGATGTCATCGGCTACAGGCTTAACGGACTGGAGCGTTTTGACATCGCAATTGTTTATATTGAGCAGAAGGATGAGCACCTTGTCAAAAGGGTTGTCGGACTTCCGGGAGAAACAGTTTCCTATAAAGACGGAAAACTGTATATCAATGGCGAATATGTAGAGGAAGACTTCCTTGATACGGAATATGCAAGAACATATGACGGGGTATTTATGGAGGATGTGGAAGAGATCACTTTGGGTGAAGACGAATATTTCTGCCTTGGTGACAATCGTCCCCGCTCCAGCGATTCCCGTTATTACGGACCTTTTAAAAAGGATAAGATAAAGTGCAAAGGTGTATTTGTACTCTGGCCTTTCAATAAGATCGGGTTCCATACCTGGTAAGGAGGCTTGCATGGCAAATATTCAATGGTATCCCGGCCACATGGAAAAAGCACGCAGGCAGATGAATGAAAGACTGCAGGCGGTTGATATGATTATTGAGTTAAGAGATGCCCGAATGCCTCTTGCTTCCGCCAATCCGCTTTTAGCGACTATGGCACAGGGAAAACCGAGACTGATTGTATTAACAAAGATTGATCATGCTGATCCGAAAAAAACACAGGAGTGGATCGGTTATTTCATTGCAGGGGGATGCAGGTGTATCGCCCTGGATTTATTGAAGGATAATCATTGCGGAAAGAAGATTGTCCGGGAGTCTTTGGCACTGATGGAAGAAAGACGTCAGAAACAGCTTGCCAGAGGAATCCGTCCAAGAGCAGTCAGGGCAATGGTTTGCGGTATTCCCAATGTAGGGAAAAGCACCCTGATCAATCGTATTTTCGGAAAGAATACATTAAAA
>JAFYCG010000053.1 GCA_017539825.1 Solobacterium sp.
AATATCTGTATTCGCTGGTTATGCAGCTTCTCGGACATCATCGCATATACGGACTTGAAGATCCTTCCTATGAAAAAATACTACAGATTTATCAGGCAGGCGGGGTTCGTTGTGACATGCTGAAAATGGGAAAAAACGGCATTTTGAGCAGTGAGCTGAAAAGAACACCGGCTTCCGTTCTCCATGTTACGCCATATCATAGCTATCCGTCCGGCATGAGTGCGGACATTTCCAAAAAGCAGGAATACATCCGCTGGGTCAGAAAGGATGACCGTTATATTGTTGAAGATGATTATGACTCGGAATTTACGGTTTCAATGAAAATGCAGGAAACCCTGTTCTCCATGGAACCGGATTCTTCCGTCATTTATATGAATACATTTACCAGGACCATCGGCCCTTCTTTGCGTGTAGGCTATATGGTCCTCCCGAAAGAAAAATGTGATATTTTTCTGCATAAAATTGCTTTTCGTTCCTGTACAGTCAGCGCTCTGGTACAATATGTATTGGCAGAACTGCTGGACAGCGGCAGTTTCGAAAGGCATATAAACCGCATTCGCAGAAAGAAAAGAAAGCAGGTAAAAAAATGAAAAAAATCGGAACTGTTTATTCTATCGTAGAAAATAATCTCCCTTTGAAAAAAAGTGCGATTTTAAATACAGTTTATGAGAACTATGGATATGTACTGACCGTATATTCCATGGCAGAAAGGACAACGATTTCCCCGGAACGCTTAACACATCCAACCATATATTTCGTTTTGGAAGGGGATCTGCATATTGACAGTAAGGAAGTCACAATGACACCTGAAGAAGCGGAAGTTCATACATTGCAGTATATTTACCGTCCTGCAAATTCTCTTTGGGGATTTCATACGGAAAAAGATTGTATTTTTACGGAACTGATCTTATTGAGCACATCGGAAATTGACCGTACATTGATTCGAAACAGGAAAGGATTTTTTACAGGATATATTTCTTTTAAACAGCATGATTCTTATGTAAAACAATTTGTGAATGACATCCATCTGAAAGCGGACATCATCTCAATGGATTGCAATACCTCTTTTGACATGGTGGAAAAGGGAGCTGTTCTTCTGACCTGTCTTGAGGGAAACGGTGAAATCATTCATGAGGGAAAGCAGATGTCTTTCGGAAAGCTGGAGAGTTTTGAAGTACCTTCCGATGAACATCTGACAATCAGCACAAAAGGAAGAATGAAACTGTTGCGCATTGTGTATCTGTAAATGGAAGAGTTTGTGCGTATATGATAAAATGATGTATTGTGAGGAAAAAGCATGGCAATTTATAGCGATTGGGGCTTAAATCTGAATACGAAGGAAGTCTGGCAGGAATATCCCAGAATGCAGCTGCAGAGAGACAGTTACATGAGCCTGAACGGGATATGGGAATATCAGATCACTGCCGGCAGAACTCTGCCTTCACAGGATGCCTGGAAGGAAATTGTCGTGCCTTTTGCATTGGGTTCCAAGCTATCGGGAACAAGTGACCAGCTGAAACCCGGAGAGATACTGTGGTACAGGAAGCAGTTTGCCTATATGCCGACAGTCAAACATACCTGGCTGAATTTTGAGGCAGTGGACCAGAAATGCACAATATATATCAACGGAATTGAAGTGGGAAGTCATCAGGGCGGATATACGCCATTCAGTTTTGATATTTCCCATACGATAAAATACCAGAATTCCCTTGTGGTGAAATGCCAGGATGACAGCGATCAGGGCATATATGCCTATGGGAAACAGAAACTCGAACATGGCGGAATGTGGTATACACCATCCTCAGGGATCTGGCAATCTGTATGGCTGGAAGACCTGAGCGACCACGCTGTACAGGATATTAAAATCACGCCGGATTATGATGAGAAGAAAGTATACATTGATCTTGCCGGCAATTTTACCCAGGCTGTCATCAATATCAGTGCAAAGGGAAAACTGATTCACAGAGGCATAACCATTGATGCCCATTATGAAGCACCCATCAATGATATTCATCCCTGGACACCGGATGATCCCTTTCTGTATGATGTTTATATTCAGACGGAAGATGATGTCGTAAAGAGTTATTTCGGCATGCGTAAATTCTCAGCCGGTAAAGATAAAGACGGCCATGTCCGTTTCTGTCTTAACAATAAGCCTTTGTTTTTGAGCGGCCTTCTGGATCAGGGGTATTTTCCGGATGGCTTAATGACTTATCCGAGCGATGAAGCGATCTGTTATGAATTGCAGAAGATCAAGGGCATGGGTTTCAACATGCTGAGAAAACATGTCAAAGTGGAATGCCGCAGATGGTATTACCATTGCGACAGGTTAGGTTTATTGGTCATGCAGGATATGCCAAGCGGTGGAGGACCGTATGATTCCATGTCGCTTGTCTATCTGCCGAATATCTTCGGTATCAGAAGGTTAAAAGACAAGGATAATCCGGCCATGGGCAGGACCAATGAAGCTTCCAAAAAGCTGTATTATGAAGAGCTTGACGGCATGCTGGATAATCTTTATAACTGTGCATCCATTTTTGCATGGGTACCTTTTAATGAAGGATGGGGTCAGTTTGACAGCGGCGAAGTCACTGCACATATAAAGAGCTATGACAGCACACGTCTGGTTGACAGTGCCAGCGGATGGCATGATCAGGGATATGGCGATTTCAACAGCTGGCATAACTATTTCCATCCGATCAGAGTGCCGAAGAGTGACGGAAGGATATTTCTGTTAAGTGAGTTTGGCGGTTATTCCTATCTGGAATGGGGGCACAGTGAAGCGGAAAAACTGTACGGATACAGAAAATACAAGGACAAGCTTGCCCTGGATGAAGCGATCAACCGCTTATATGATCATGGTATTCTGGATAATATCAAAAAAGGATTATCCGGATGCATATATACACAGGTATCCGATGTGGAAGATGAATGCAACGGCTTGTTTACTGCCGATCGCAAAGTGATCAAGATTGATGAAAAGAAGATGCGGAAGATGAATGAAAGATGTATCCGCAGACTGAGGTGAAAATATGACAGATGAAATTGTTATTGCCCAGGCATTAAACGGGCAGGTTCGCATACATGCAGCAAGATCCACGAAAATGGTAGAAGAAGCAAGAGTAGCACATCATCTGATGCCTACTTCTTTAGCTGCTTTGGGAAGGGTTATGACGGTCACTTCCGTGCTGGCTTCTGATCTCAAAAAAGGAGATGAAAAGATCACTTCCATCATTAACGGACACGGACCCTCCGGTACAATTCTCGTACAGGCAAAAGGAAACGGAGATGTCAGAGGCTTTATCGGTGATCCCAATCTTTATATGGTGAAGGAAGACGGACATCTGGATGTAGGCGGAGCAGTC
>JAFYCG010000054.1 GCA_017539825.1 Solobacterium sp.
AAATATACACAGAACGGCGGAATTGATTTTCAGGCGATTCAGACAATCCTTTTACGCTTATTGAGCATCTATCTGGCAAGTGCCCTGTTCAATTATTTTCAAGGGTGGACAATGAGCGGCATTACCCAGAAGATCACATATAATCTTCGCAAGGAAATCAGTGAGAAGATCAATCGTCTGCCCCTGAAGTACTTTGATAAACAGACGCATGGCGAAGTGCTCTCCCGTGTCACAAACGATGTCGATACGGTTTCCCAGTCATTGAACCAGTCCATTCAGCAGGTATTCACCTCCATTATCACGATTATCGGTGTACTGTATATGATGCTGAACATCTCCTGGCAATTGACCTTAATGGCTTTAATTGTCGTTCCCCTTTCCGGTATTGCGGCTGCATTCGTGGTAAAAAACAGCCAGAAATACTTTAAGGCACAGCAGACAACGCTTGGCAATGTCAACGGGCATATTGAAGAGATGTATGCCGGACATATAGTCATGAAGGCATTCAATGGCGAAGAGAAGTCCATCAATGAATTCAACGAGCTCAACAACAATCTCTATAATGCCGCCTGGAAAGCGCAGTTCATGTCAGGCATCATGCAGCCGATCACCAGTTTCATCGGTAATGTCGGCTATGTGGGATGTTGTGTGCTGGGCGGTTACCTGGTCATTCATAACGGCCTGGCCATCGGTGATATTCAGGCATTTATCCAGTATGTCAGAAACTTCAACCAGCCGATCACCCAGACAGCGCAGATTATGAATGTCCTGCAATCTACAGCTGCAGCTGCAGAAAGAGTCTTCGAATTCCTGGAAGAGGAAGAGGAAATTCCGGATACCGCCGATCCTGTAAATATTCGTGATGAAAACGGTCAGATCCGCCTTAAGGGAAAGGTCACCTTCGGTGATGTCGTATTCGGTTACAACCCGGAAAAAATCATCATTCATGATTTCAACGCTTATATTCCGGCAGGCAGCCAGGTCGCTATTGTAGGACCGACAGGTGCAGGCAAAACCACCATCGTCAAACTGCTGATGCGCTTCTATGAATTGAACTCCGGCAAGATCTATATTGACGGCAAAGATTCCACAGCATTAACCCGTAAAGACCTCAGATCCTGTTTCGGTATGGTTCTGCAGGATGCATGGCTGCATACAGGAACCATCATGGATAATATCCGTTACGGAAATATGGAAGCCAGCGATGAAGAGGTTGTCAAAGCAGCAGAGGAAGCATATGTCGATCACTTTATCCGCACCCTGGAAAACGGTTATCAGACGGAAATCAACGAGGAATCCACCAATATATCCCAGGGACAGAAACAGCTGCTGACAATAGCACGTGCCTTCCTGAGTGATCCGAAGATTCTGATTCTGGATGAAGCGACTTCTTCCGTTGACACAAGAACCGAGATTCTCATTCAGAAAGGCATGGAAAAACTCATGGAAGGAAGAACTTCATTCGTGATTGCACATCGTCTTTCAACCATCCGCAATGCCGATATGATCCTGGTTATGGATCATGGTGATATTGTGGAAATCGGAAATCATGAGGAATTACTGGAGAAAAACGGATTCTACGCAAAACTCTATAACTCCCAGTTTGAAAATGTCACCGCATAGAAAAAGCCGGAATTTCCGGCTTTTCATTTGGTTTTAGTCAAGTTCCTCACCATTGCTGGCAATGCATTTCTGATACCAGTGATAGGAATCTTTGACGGTTCTCTTGAATGTACCCTGACCATAGTTATCAGCGTCTACATAGATCTGTCCATAGCGTTTTGCCATTTCGCCTTCACCGTTGGAAACCATATCTACGCATCCCCAGTACAGATAACCCATGAGCGGAATACCGTCAAATTCTACAGCGTCTCTCATTGACTTGATATTTGCACGCATGTAATCGATACGGTAATCATCATGCACGGTTCCATCTTCAAACTTATCGTTCCAGCCGATACCGTTTTCCACACAGAACAGATCGCAATGATATCTGTCATAGAATGTATTTAATGTGATGCGCAGACACTGCGGATCGGTTGCCCAGCCCCAGGCATTTGTCTTGAGGTATGGGTTTCTGACCATATGCATCTGTGATCCGCCATTGCCTTCACCCGGTTTTTCATTTTCATCATGATAGGTAACGACATGAGATCCATAGCAACTGAAGCTTAAGAAATCACATGGATATTTCGCAATAATATCCATATCGCCTTCCTGTGCAGGAATTGTGATTCCTTCTCTTTCATATTGTTTCATCTTGTAATTCGGATATCTGCCAAGCATCTGTACATCAGAGTAGAATAATACGCCGTTGCTTCTCTGCTGGGCAAGCAGCTGATCTTCCGGATCCGTTGTAAATGCATATGTAGGTCCGTAAGCAAGCATCATTCCGATTTTGATATCAGGGTATTTTTCGTGTGCTGCTTTCACTGTTAAGGAAGAAGCCAGGAACTGATGGAATGTTGCATTGGCGATATTCTGCGGATCAGCATGAATCATTCCTGCCGTAACATACGGTGCCCATTCGATACAGTTGATTTCATTAAATGTCAGGTAGTACTTTACCTTGCCTGCAAAGCTCTTAAAACATGTCTCTGCATATTTGACAAACTGATCCACAAGATACCTGTTATCCCAGCCGTTGTATTTTGCAGCCAGAGCCAATGGTGTTTCGTAATGTGATAATGTAACAAGAGGTTCTATACCGTACTTTTTGCATTCATCAAAAACATCTGCATAAAATTTGATTCCCTCTTCATTAGGCACTTCATCATCACCGTTCGGGAACAGTCTGGACCATTTGATAGAGAAACGCAGGCAGTTGAATCCTTCTTCTGCACAAAGCTTGATGTCCTCTTTGTAATGATGATAGAAATCGGAAGCAATGTGTGACGGATAGTAATATTTCGGATCATCTAATTCACAAGGAATTGCACCTTCAGGAAGATGTCTTTCCATTGATCCGAAACACAACGGTGTAGATCCTGTTTCACCGTTTTCTTTTCTCCATGTCACCTGTCTTCTGACGGTATGAGAACCATTTGTCATGACATCAGCGGTAGATAATCCGGCACCGCCTTCATGTACTCCGCCTTCATACTGGTTAGCAGCTGTAGCGCCTCCCCATAAAAAATCTTTTGAAAATCTGCTCATCCTTCACTCTCCTGTAAATTCTGTTTCTGCTGTTGTTTCTTCTTTTGTCTCACGCCATGCTGCATAAGCATCCAGCTCGGGCTCGCACAGCTTGAAAGCAGCGATAAATACCGCAATATCATCCGCATAACCAAGAACAGGAACTTTATCCGGAATCAGGTCTTTTCCTTTCAGCAAATAGATGACAGCACTGATCATGGTGACAATGACCTTTGGTGATACTTCGGTATAATCCTTTGTGACGTAGCTGCGAATCATGGAAATCATTAGCGGAAGTCTGGATAATGAATCACCGATAGTTGGTACTTCTTTCAGCTTGTTTTCCAAATTCACAAGAAGCTCTTCCATTTTAGATGGATCCTTGATAAACTGTTCAGCCTGTTCTGTAAAACCATCCAGAACCTCTTTGGCCTTTTCGATACTGATGTTTTCACTCATATTATTTTTTCTCCGTATTTCTTATTTCTATCATAACCTAAAATCATGGAACATGATATAAAAAATGCACATATTCCTATGTGCATCAATGTTTATAAAGCGTTATAGTGTTCGTCGTCTACAGGTTCAAGCCATTCATGGCTTCCCTCAACACCTTTTGCGATAATTGACAGATGGGCAAACCAGGAATCCTTTGTCGCTCCATGCCAGTGTTTGACATCCAGAGGGATCTCAACAACAGAACCCGGTGTCATCAATACAGGCTCTTTACCCCATTCCTGATACCAGCCTTTTCCGCCTACACAAACAAGAATCTGTTGAGCGCCATGATGAACATGCCAGTTGTTTCTGCATCCCGGTTCAAAGGTTACATTTGCAATATCAACCTGTGCATCTTTGCTTGTTAAGGAAGCAAGATATGTTTTACCTGAAAAATACTGGCTGACCGGATTAATTCCGCCGACTTCAAATGGTGAAACATTGTTTTTTTCGTTATCCATGATCATTCTCCTGTTCTTCTTTTTTATACATCATACCGTACACTGAACAACTGTGCAAATTCCATTTTGTCAGAGTGAAGCAAGCTTCTCCTGTATCAGGCTGTTCAAACTCATATTTCTGGAAACCGCCTCAACAAAAAGGCGTTTATGTAATTCCGGAGAAATCCGGATATTGAAACTACCCTTGAAAGGTTTTTCGGCTTCTTTTCCTTCTGCCGCACAGGAAGCAAGATATTCATCGATCGCCCCGTGAAAATCTTCAAGCAGTTCTTTTGCCGATTCACCTTCGTAAGAGATTAAAGAACGTATCCCTAAAACTTTCCCGAAAAAAAGTGCATCTTCCTCAGAAAACTCAATTGATCCGATATATCCTTTGTACGATAATGTATTTTTCATATGAGTCCCTCCTTCTCAAGCTGCTCAATAAGCTGCCTGATCTGATATTGTTTCAAAATACCGTTTGGGTGAGGCTTGTGAAGAACAATATCTCCGTGAAGTTCATTTTTGAAAATCACTCTCGACCCGCTTGTCTTTCCTTTGTCAAACCGATGATAACCAAGCCATCCAAGGAGAGTTTCAGCTTCACTAAACGTAAAGTCTGCCGGTTTCATTTTGAAACGTTTGACAAGTTTTTCTTTTCTGCTCATTCCTGTTCCTTTCTTATTATAATCCGAGAAAAAAATAATGCAACTAAATACAGTTGCATTATCCCAGCCCGTTTCTGAATTAAATATTCTGGTACTATTTATACGAATACTGTTTTATGAAGAAAAGAAAACTTCCCTGTCAAAGACAGGAAAGCTTTTTCGTATACGATTTTTATTTAGGCAGTCTGCTCAACGGAATATCCAGTGCATCCTTATAGCCCGGTTCTGCAGCTACAATTGCCGGAATCATGTTTACATTCGGCGAAGCGGAAGTCAGGAACGGATCAAAGTGGTCAATGATACCGTCGATGTCCACTCTGACATGCGGTTCACCGAAGATCTCAATTGCCTTGTCAACTTTGTAGTCATCCAGAATCTCATTGGATCCCTTATGGTTAAAATGGAAGCCGACAACTTCTTCTCCCTTATTGTATGTTGCCATGATGAAATGATGTGTGCCGATTGTGCCCGGTGTAATATGGGCATTCGGTGTTGTGATTTCTTTATCTGCCATAATCTGTGTTACATCACAACGATATTCATCATATTCCAGTCCCAGTCTTTCGGTCACTTCAATGACTGTCGGACCGTAATAGGTGAAGAACAAACTCTTCAGGAAGGCAAATTGCGGTGCCGGAATATCTTCCACGGTTTTTCCATAGCAGAGGAAGTTTACCCATGGCGCTGTATTTGCCGAGTCATCCTGACCGCCATAGACAATTAACTTATTGATCTTTCTTGTCAATAATCCGAAAATTGTCGGAAGATATGGTGTAAAGAATCCCGGGAAAATACCCTGTTGTGTATAGGTGACACCGTTTGCCTTGGCAGCTTCATCAATTTCCTTGAAATAACGAGGCTGGTTTTTCTGGGCAAAGTAAACATTGACAGTTGTGGTTACATTCTTGCCATGATTCAATAATGCGACAATGTCATCCACATTGGACTGGCATGTTTCAAGATCGGGCAGTTTTCCTTCATCCCATACGGATGCAGCATAGTACAGGCAGATATCTGCTTCTGTATTTAATACGGCTTCTCTGTCATTGGAAACAATAACACCTGCAGGTGCAAAACCGCATACTTCACCGGCATCTCTTCCTATTTTCTTAGGATCAATGTCATAAGCTGCCACAAGCTTTAAAGACTTTTTGGCATTGATGATCTGCAGGGCACTTCTGCCTACACTTCCCAATCCCCAGATAATGACTTTGTATTCATCTTTTAACTGTAACATTTTTATCTCCTTATCTTGGCAAATATCCCATCGGAATATCGAGTGCATTCTTGAAGCCGCCTTCGGCATCAACGATGGAAGGAATGAGATTAACAGAAGGTGCAGCACTTGTTAAGAACGGATCTTCATCCGGAATGATGTTTTCCAGGCGAATGGTAATATTCGGTTCGCCTTTGATTTCAATGTATTTTTCAAGAGGAAGCTCTTTGAGGATTTCCGCACTTGCCTTATGGATGAAATGGAAACCTGTAACCTCTTTTCCGTCTTTCTTTGTGCACATTGTAAATTTATGAGCACCTACAGTTCCCGGAAGAAC
>JAFYCG010000055.1 GCA_017539825.1 Solobacterium sp.
CAGGTTTCCATGACATACAGCGGAACGGTATACGATGTATATGAAATTGAAGAGAATAACGGATATACATGGTACAGGATCGGTGAAAACCGCTGGATTGCTGATGACGGATACTTTGTAATATACACAAGCAACTAAAAAGGTGAGCATTGCTCACCTTTTATAATACCTGCAGTAATGCATCTATGATGATCTGCATATCCTTTTCTGTGTATCTCTGATCACATGGAATGGCTAATATGTTTTTAGCATATTTATGCTCAATTGTATCTTCCGGCATATTCTGAAAAACTTCTGACCAGTATGTCGGAACAAAGATTTTCTGTGATGCTAGCTGTTTGCGGATTGCAGGTCCATCATTAACAAGCATCGGATAAACAAATGAACCTGAAGGCTGATGAAGAATATCTTTCAGTCCGTTTAAACGGTTTAATGTATCTGCATGATAAGAGAAATTCATTTCTCTTTGTTTTTTTGCATATGCATAATCAATGCCATGAAGAATATTCAGTGTTACCGGGGACATTTGCATAGGTACGGCATTAACGTATCCGTGTGCCGTATCAAGCATTTCCTGATAATGTACAGAGGCGCTTTCTTCATATCTTCCTAAAATATAATTGAACCTGTTCCAGGACTGATCCTGTTTTTCAGGCATCTGTATTGCCATATCCGTAACAAGATAAGCGCCATCCGTGATGCCGAAGTATTTTCTGATCGAATATACAACATTTGTCCCCGGAAGAGGCTTCCGGAAGAAGGCATGTGTATAATCAAACAAAACATTTTGGTATTTGTTTTGAATCATTTGAATATATTCATCAGATAACTGCCCGTAGGCATTATTGACAAAAAGCCATTCATCTTCTGCAAGTGTTTGGGGTAGTTCATTTGTGTATACTGTAAAATCTTCGTTGATATGGTAATAAGACAATGTAAATCCATCCATAATCAGACGGTCGGTAACAGATCCGCAAATGAAATATGGCATGTAGATTTTGTTGCAGTGAACTTCTTTAAAAAACCAGGATATTGCGGTTCTTGCCAGATTAAATCTGTAGGCCTCAGGATGATATTCTTCACCATGGAAGTTTTCCAGTTGGAAGTATCCGCCGATTTCCTTCATTTATAATTCCTTCCTTCGCAATACGTAATGCGGATTCTTTTTGGATTCCTCCAGAATATGCATCAGATATTCTCCGAGTGTTCCGATGGAAAGCAGCGTCAGACCGGATGAAGCCAGCAGGACAAGAATCAGTGTTGTCCAGCCGGGTACGGTGATCGAACCGCTGAGATAGCGAATGAATGTGATAATACCCATCACCAGGCTGAACAGGAAGGTGAAGATGCCGATGTTTCTGACAATGATCAGAGGCAGTGCAGAGTGTGTTGTAATATCAAACAACAGGGTATTGACTAAAGCTTTAAAACTGTAGCCGCTGTGACCGTATGCTCTTGCATCATGATGTACATCAACATTGATAATCCTGTTGGAGGTGGATACAAGAAGATTTCCGATCTGCGGATGATTAATCGTTGTGTCTTTAATCGCATCCACAATAAATCTTCTCATCAGACGGAAAGATGTAATTTCCAGATTCGGATCTTTTCCGAGCATTTTTGTAGTGGCAGATACCGATACCCATGTACCAAATTTACGGATGATGTTGTCTTTTCTGTTTTCATAACGCGCAAGAATGACATCTACATCATCTCTTTCATCCATGACTTTGATCATTTTCGGAAGTTCTTCCGGTCTGTGCTGCAGATCATCATCCATTGTGATGACGAAGTCTCCTTCCACATAATGGAATCCGCATAACAATGCAGGATGCTGACCGAAATTTCTTGCCATCTGGAATAACTTGACACGTGAATCTCTTTCTTTCAGGGATTGCATCACTTTCCATGAGTTGTCTTTCGAACTGTCATCGACAAGAAGAAGCTCAAAAGGTCTTTGCAATTCTTCGTCAAAAACCTTGCATAATCTTTCATAAAGAGTTTCTAATGTATGTTCCGAGTTATATACAGGAACGACGATTGAATATAATGCCATAAAATACCTTCTTTATTTTATACATGGGAAAATATATCATGATTTAATAACGGTATCAAGCAATATTAAGAATTGGTGTTTTTTTGATAAAGATGATGGTAAATTTTAAAGTTTTGTTTATAATATATGTCGTAAGCAAATGTAATATTTGCATTTTTTCTCATTTGCTTGCATAATAATATGTTAGTGGGGATAAGATATGATTTCATTTAACAGAACACCATGTACAGGAAATGAAATAAAATATATTGAAGAAGTAATCGACTCTCATCAGTTGTGCGGTGATGGCAAATTCACCAAAAAATGCAACCAATGGATGGAAGAGCGTTTTCATGCGCAGAAAGTTCTTCTGACTACAAGCGGATCCACGGCTTTGGACATGGCATTGCTGTTGTGTGATCTGAATCCGGGTGATGAAGTGATTTTGCCAAGCTATACATTCTCTTCGACAGCCAATGCTGCCATACTGGCCGGTGCAAAACTTGTCTTTGTGGATATCCGTCCGGATACGATGAATATTGATGAAACGAAGATTGAAGATGCAATCACAGATAAGACGAAGGTCATTATTGTTATGCATTATGCAGGAGTCTCTTGCGAAATGGATACAATTATGGACATCGCCAGAAGACATAACCTTCTTGTGGTAGAAGATGCTGCCCAGGGTGTTATGGCAGAATACAAAGGAAAAGCTTTAGGCACGATTGGTGATTTCGGCTGTTATTCCTTCCATGAAACAAAGAACTATTCCATGGGTGAAGGTGGTGCGATTGTCATTAACAATGCCAAATACAACGAAAAAGCTGAAATCCTTCGTGAAAAGGGAACGGATCGTTCCAAATTCCTGAGAGGTCAGATTGATAAATATACATGGATTGATTTCGGTGACAGTTATCTGCCGGGTGAATTAAATGCTGCATATCTCTGGGCTCAGCTGGAACAGGCTGATGAAATCAACAATGACCGTCTGCATACATGGAATTGTTATAACGAGGCTTTCCAGGATCTGAAGGATCGTCTTGAGCTGCCGTATATTCCTGAGGAATGTACACATAATGCACATATGTACTATGTGAAATTAAAGGATATTGAAGATCGTACAAGATTTATTCAGTATCTGAAAGAAAAGGACATCTTAAGTGTATTCCATTATGTTCCTCTGCACAGTGCACCTGCTGGACTAAAGTACGGAAGATTCCATGGTGAAGATGTTTATACAACAAAAGAGAGCGAACGTCTGGTTCGTTTGCCGATCTACTATCAACTGACTGAGGAAGACAGAAACAAAGTCATTCAGGCAGTAAGGTCATATTTTGAATGATTTCTTTACTTTACCATTAATGCATGGTAAAGTTTTTTCGTTTATATATGACAAAAATGAAGAATTCATTATCATATTGTGATTCAGATGATACAATAATGAAAGTAAATTAGACGGGAGGAGATATGATGAAAGAACTGTTCA
>JAFYCG010000056.1 GCA_017539825.1 Solobacterium sp.
AATTCCGGCTGTCTGATCATTCTGACAATACTGATGATACAGAAGATTCCCGTAAATACAGAGATGCTTAATGCGATGACAGCCCAGCGGTTATTCATTTCATACAGGGATTCTCTGTCGGTAAAGATTTCATACTCTTCTTCCGGAAGACTCGGATCATAGACCTTACGGAAATAGTGCCAGTTATTGAAGGTGGAATTGATATACTCCCATCCCTGTTCACGGAATGTTTCAATATAACGGCCCATATCCTCGATCTTTCCATAGTCTAACTGATAGCGATAAATAACATCCGGATTCTTTACAAATCTGCTGTGGAAACAGCCGCCTTTGACAAGCTGCCATCCCTGCTCTGATGCTTTATTCAGATCTTCTGTTTCATTTTCATAATTCCATGCAGAATACACCTTGTAAG
This sequence comes from Solobacterium sp., assembly GCA_017539825.1. GTDB lineage: Bacteria > Bacillota_I > Bacilli_A > Erysipelotrichales > Erysipelotrichaceae > Bulleidia. The sequence goes on from JAFYCG010000056.1 coordinate 416, forward strand.
ATGTCTTATATTCCTTTGTCATGATTACACCTCCTCTGCATTCTCCAGCATTCTGCGTAATCTCTTAATCTCTGTACGCAATGCTTCTCTTCCTTCATCTGTCAATTGATACAGCCTTCTTCTTTCAACACCCGGCTCATTGGACATGATCTCTTTGATCCATCCTTTTTTCATCATATTGCTTGTTGCACCATACATGGTTCCGGAACCGATTTTCACATCACCCTTTGACAGAGTATCTGTCATCTGCATGATTCCGTAACCGTGGTTGGCACCTTTTGCCAGGCATAATAAGATATAATAATAGCTTTCTGACATCGGCTCGCTCTTTTTCATATATGTCACCTCCCGATATGTCGCCTTACGACTATATCATAGCTCGACATATGTCGTCTGTCAACATATTAAGTGAAAAAAAGAGTATTTCTTTGTGAAATACCCTTATGCTTCGATTTTCTTAATACCGATAAACATCAGGACCATGCCGACAGCTGTCGCAATCAGTCCTACAGTCAGCACGCCTTTGACACTCATGATGCTGAAGAGTGTTCCGCCTACCGCACTGGCAAGAAGTCCGCCAACGGTAGCAGTTGCACCGAAGATTGCCTGTCCTTTGTTTCTGTCCTCCGGTTCGATATTCTCGTTAGCGAAATACACAGATCCCGGAACAAGTGCTGCATAACTTAACATCTGTAATACCATTGCCGCATACAGCATCGGAATATTGCCGCTGAGCAGGATCAACGCATGTTTGATTGTGTAGAATACCGTTGCCAGGATCAGGATCTTATTGATCGGCAGTTTCTTTAAGATGAGGGAGAATGCAAACATTGTCGGAAGTTCCACCATGGCCTGAATGAACATCGCTGTTCCCTGAACGGATTCAACGTTATCGGAATTGATGATGTTTCCGATTACCTTTGCCATATAGGTATTGATGATCATATGGGCAAAATAGATCAGAATCAATGAAACAACAATCAGAATGATCTTGTTGTATTTTTTGAAGAAAGCACCATAGGATAACTGTTTCTTCTTTTCAACTTCCTCTTCTGCTTCCGCTACCTTTTCAATGTCCTTGGCAGGCGTTGGCATAATCCTGACAAGCAGGAATGTAATCAGTGACAAAGCGATCAGATAGATCGGAAGAATTCCTTTGCCAAAAGATGCCCAAAGCTGTCCCAGCAAAGCCGATCCAACCGCATAGGCAGCCGAACCAAGTCCTCTGCCAAGACCGTAGTTGATCTTCTGTCCTTCCTTCTCATAGATGAATGCCATACTGTTCAGGAACGGCATGCCGATGGAAGCACTTGTGAAACCGATAATGACAACAGGAATAATCAGGAATGAGCCTTCCGGCAGAATCATGAGTAATACTGCCAAAGCCGTACAAACAAGCATGGACATGGAGATAAATGTCTTCTCATCCAGCTTTTGCGAACGGTCGATAATATCACCGAATACCGTTTGTCCGATAATACCGCATACGCTGATTGATGCAATGATGATACCGATGGCACTGTCCGCAAATCCGTTCTTCGATAAATAGTTATACGCATACCCTGCCGTAGCGCATACAAGCATGAGATAAGAAATATTGACCAAGCCATACTTCAAATTCAGATTCTTATATTTTTTCATGTGTCCCTCTTTTCCGCTTTATTATACCATGCAGCATGACATTTATCATATATAGAAAAAAGCATCTTTCGATGCTTTTGGATGATTATTTAGCAGCTCCCTGTTTTGCGACGGCATCCATCTTTGCCTTGAGCTCTTCTTCGCTCATGCCGAGATAATAGTGTCGGATAACATTGAAATCATCATCGAATTCATAAACAAGCGGTGAACCTGTAGGAATGTTGACACCGATGATCTCATCGTTGGACATATTGTCAAAATACTTGACCAGAGCACGCAATGAATTTCCGTGTGCAGCGATTAAAACTCTCTTGCCTGCCTTCATATCTTCTTTAATGACTTCTTCAAAGTAAGGAACAACTCTTGCAACGGTTGTTTCAAGGGATTCATTTAACGGCAGTTCTTCTACAGGAATATCTCTGAACATATCCAGATTGCGCGGAGCTCTTTCATCCTCCGGTTCCAGTGCCGGCGGTTTGACATCATAGGATCTTCTCCAAATCTTAACCTGATCTTCACCATACTTTGCAGCTGTTTCAGCTTTGTTCAATCCCTGTAATGCACCGTAATGCCTCTCATTGAGTTTATAGGATTTGATGACCGGTAACCAGTTGCGGTCCATCTCATCCAGTACATGGTTGAGTGTATGGATTGCTCTTTTCAACAAAGATGTGTAGCAGACATCAAAGTCATAGCCTTCCGCTTTTAACAGCCTGCCTGCATTCTTAGCTTCCTCATGTCCCTTTTCACTCAGATCAACATCTGTCCAGCCTGTAAAAAGATTGAGCTTATTCCATTCACTTTCGCCATGGCGAATCAAAACCAATTTCATCATAATGTATGCCTCCTGTTTTCACATAATTAACTTCATTCCTATTTTAGCATATGTATTTTCTGTTTAAAAGAAGAAATTAGTCATAACTAACTTTGTTGTCTTTTATGGTCTTCTTCTTTCCTCTGTAACGAATGTAATGAAGATTTCTGACAACTACTGTATAATAATTGTAACTTAGAAGGAAAAACAATATGCCATATTATCTTATAGAAGATTTACTTACACCCTGCAGTAAAGAAGAAATTCATAAAAGTCTTTATCAGTATGTTGCGGTATTGAAACCGGATGAATACAAAGAAGTCAGAGACAGTTTCCATATGGGAATTGATATTGAAATCGATTTAAAGAATATTCATAATACCCAGGCGATTGTCAACTACGACTCTCTGGTCGGTACATTCAATATCCCCGATCATATCAATTTCTCCGATAAGAAATTTCAACTTGTCTTCGCTTTGGATGAAAACGGCATTGTTTTAATCGATGAAGATGATTATACATTGGGTGTGGTGGAATCCATACGTGCCACAAAACACTGGAAGCTTCCCTCTCTGGAACGATTCCTGTATGACTTCTTAGAAGAAACCATCAAGTGCGATCTGCCTTTACTGGAACAGGTTGAACAGGATCTTTCAACTATCGAAATGGATATCATGCAAGGTGTCATTGAACAGTATCCTTCCCAGCTCAATGATATCCGTACGGAACTGCTGGATATCCATACCCATTACGTGCATCTGATTGATCTTGCCCAGGAACTGGAAGAAAATGAAAATGAATTCTTCCAGGAAGATAATCTGCGTTACTTCCGTTTATTCTCGGAAAGAGTCAAGCGTCTTGATGATACCGTTCATCAGCTGAGGGATTACATCATTCAGTTAAGAGACCTCGTCTCTGAACAGTTGAGCATTAAGCAGAACAAGATCATGACATTATTAACCGTGATTACGACAATCTTCATGCCTTTGACGCTGATTGCGGGATGGTATGGAATGAACTTTGTCTATATGCCGGAACTGAAAATGCCTTATGCATATTTCGTTGTCATCGCTGTCAGTATCCTGATTGTCATTGTCAGCCTGGTATGGTTCAGAAAGAAAAAATGGCTGTAAAAAAGATCATCTTCGGATGATCTTTTCAGTCTGTATGCATTTCAATCATTTCAGCTACATCTTTAAAAAACTCTTTTGTATGCTTTCTGACATCTTTCGGAGCATTGCTGATACATGCACCATGTATTCCGTATTCCATCAAAGGAATGTCATTATCCGCATCTCCGATGGTATATACATTCTCCTTCGGCATCTGAATATGCCTGCAAAGGAAATCCAAACCCGTCGCTTTGGATATTCCCTTGGGAACAATATCCACGACATATTTGTTGGTATAGGCAACAACCATATAGGAAAAATAATAATTGATTTTTTCTGCAAGCAGTAATGCTTCTTTTTTTGTTGCCATGGAAATGACAAACTGGGCATGTTTTTCAGAAGCCATCAGCTCTTCTTCCGAAAGATCCGGTTTCAAACCGGGATATCTTTTTTCTCCCAATGTTTCATCCACAATAACCCTGTGCCTGTAATACCCGTCATTTGATACATAGGAAACCACATTGCCGATTTCCTTGGCTAGATACATAATATCCAGGCTCATTACAGGATCAAGATACGAAGCAAACATGACATTCTGTTTGGCATCATAAACCATGCCGCCGTTATTGGTGATGAAGTAGTCTACGGGTATGTCATATTTCCTCACTTCTCCGAGTATAGATTCCATGGATCTTCCGGTATCAATCACAAAAAGATTCCCTTTTTGACGCCACTTGCGTATTGCTTCGATATCCCGTGAAGTTACCTCTTCACCAAGTTTCAATGTGCCGTCATAATCCGCTGCCAATAATTTCATAACCATTCAACCGTATTTCCCTTGCGTGGCAAAGGCGTTCTGTCCGGCATGCCGTCTTCGGTATCGGCATATCCCAAAGCCAATGCACCGTAGATTCTTTCATTCTCCTGAAGACCCAGCTCTTTAAAGTAACCCAAAAGGTTTTCATCTTCATTCAGCCATTTCAGCTGGTTGATGTAACAGCTGCCAAGATCAAGATCATTCGCCGCAATCATCATATTCTCTAATGCACATGCCACATCCGCCATATTATTTCCATAGTCTTTCTGGTTTGCGATAACGACTAATACAGGTGCATGATAATTGAAAACCTAGTTTCAATTCTTGGATAAAAAAATCGATCTTTTCAAACTAGGATATATATCTTCTTGTATCTCCATC
>JAFYCG010000006.1 GCA_017539825.1 Solobacterium sp.
ATTAACAGGATGTCATAAAGAACAGACATCCGTCAAAGAAGAGGTAAAGAAACAAGAAACTGTCTGGCAATATCAGAATGAGCCATATACAATTGCCCAAAAGAAAGAAGAGTCAGTAACAATATCGGCAGATGCATCCGGAAAACCATATAAAATTATTACCGAAGTGGAATTAAAAGAGACAGGAGATGCTGCGGTAATTCGTGATTATTCCCTGTTGACAGACATAAAAAACAAAACCGGGAATGAAGAGTTTGATCAACAGGGAAAGTATATCTACTGGCGTAACAATCAGGAAGATATTCATTATGAAGGAACTGCAGATCAACCCCTTCCTGTAACAGTCAATCTGACATATTATCTGGATGGTCAGGAAATTACACCGGACCAAATTGCACATAAAGACGGAAAAATCCATATTCATGCAGAATATGAAAATCAAACGAACATTCCCTTTACTGCAGTCACTTTTTTCATGCCCGGAGAAAATGCAATATCCAATGTCAGTATAAACAGCGGAAGCGTAATGGAAATGAATGATCAAAGCATTGTAATGGGGATTGTTTTTCCGGGATTGACGGACCTGTTGGATCTTGAAACAAATGAAGAAATTGACATTCCTGAAACACTGGATCTGGAGGCGGATGCGAAAGACTTTACCATGAGCTTCACTGCAACAGTCATCACAAACGGGATCCTGGAAGATTTTGATACAAAAGATATTGATGAGATGATCAATCAGCTGGATGAGATGGATAATAATAAAAAAGATGTCAAAGATGCAGTTGAAAGTCTGAGCTCCGGAATATCTGAATACGGCGATTACTTAAATCAGTATTTTGACGGAGTAGTCAAAATGGATGAAGGCATTCAGGCATTGAACACAGGTATCAAGCAGTTAAAAGATAATTCTGCTGCACTATCGGATGGAACAGATGCCTTATACCAGGGAATACATCAATTGAATGAAGCAGTGAAGAATTATTCCTTAACAGATGAACAGATGATACAGGTACAAAATACGCTTGATGAGATCGAAAATGAAACAAAGAAAATTGAACCATATCTGAAAACATTAACTGATAACATTCCTAATCTGGAAAAGGAAGCGGAAAAAATACAGATGGCAGTGACAGAGTTTGAAAACCAAACGGTGCCTCAAAAAGAAAAACAGTTAACAGAACTGGCACAATCCCAGGCAAGAGAATCTTTACGGATTGCTCTGCAGGAAACAGAGCTGAGTGATGAAGAAAAAAATACGATTATTGAAGCAGCCGTTAACAGTATCAGTCTGGATGGACAGCTGGAGAATCTGACACAGAATATACAGAGCATATTTTCATCTTTGCAGGAACAGATACCGGCTTTGAATGATGTGAAACCCGATGAGGTTATTTCATCCGCTTTGAAAAAACTGGCTTTTGTGGAAGGATTGCTGGAAAAATATAATATCTCCGATGCAAAAGAAATTCTGAAACAGCTGAATAACGGCTTAAAGGCAATCGATCAATTGGATCAGGGAAGCAGACAGCTGTCTGATGGAATTCAGGCTTATACAGATGGTGTAGCACAATTATCTGAAGGAATGAATACTTTGAAATCCGGGTCAAAGACACTGGTTGACAGTTCTTCACCATTAAAAGACGGCATCAACAAAATGAAAGACGGAGCGGATGAATTCTCTGATGCAATAGAAGAGTTCATGGATGATGACCTGATCGACATCAAAGGATTGGGAACGGATGATCTGAAAAGGCTTGCGGAAAAGATCAAACAATTAAAAGATGCAGATATCAGGTATCAGTCATATTCAGGATTGGAAGAAGGACAGGAAGGAAAGGTGAGATTCCTGATCGAAACAGATGAAATTGAATAAAAAAGCGAAGTCATTCGCTTTTTTCGTCCATATACAATTCCAACAGAGCAATGGAAAGCTGTATTCCATTTTGCATTGTGGAAAGATCCATCCATTCTTCACGGGTGTGAGCACCTTTTCCGTAAATTGTTCCGACTGTATTGGCGAAGATGCCTTTGCTTAAAGGGATGTTGGCATCCGTTGAAGAAGCTTTTGCCTGGATGGGTTTATCATAATACATTTGTATTGTCTGCATATTCTTATTCGTCCATGCATCAAAATCTGCATTTTCATGCATGATAGAACCGGGACGTTCTCCGAGAAGATGCACCTGAATGTCTTTTCCGGCATCAGTGTATTTTTTGATGATTGCATACAACTGCTCTTTCATTTTCTGCAGACAGGTTTCATTGGAAGAGCGATATTCATACAGGAGCGTTGTGGACTGTGCAATGGAATTGACAGTGGAACCTCCGCTTATTTTTCCTGCATTGAAAGTTGTGTTTTCTTCTTCCGGTAATGGCTGATTGTATAAATCACAGATGAGTTGTGAAGCGATGTGAATGGCATTGTCATTTCCGAAATCGGAATAGGAATGACCACCTTCTGTATGAATGGTGATTTCATAGCGGTGTGATCCTACCGCATCATTTACACAATAGCCGATATTTCCATCGAGGGAATAAAAGTATTTTATTCTGTCCCCATAGTTTTTCATGATGTTCTTGCATCCGTCAAGATTTCCAAGTCCTTCTTCACAGGCATCACAGACAATCATGACAGACATATTCAGACGCTCTTTGTTTTCCAGAAGCCACTTGCTCATCATCAGCATGCATATCAAATTCGCGGTATCATCTCCGATGCCAGGTGCATGCAGAATGTTGTCTTTCTGAAACATCGGCAGTTCTGTTTCGTCATCAAATACAACATCGATATGTGCCATAAACACCACAACATCTTTGTTCTTCTGACATGGTATTTCCACAATCACATTATTCATTTCATCAATGAAGCACTCATCAAAACCATTCTGGACAAACCATTGTTTCAGATAGTGAGCTCTTTTTTCTTCGTGATGGGAAGGAGAGGGTATTTTACCGATTTCCTTCAGGAGCTGAATGGCTTCTGCCTCATGTTCTTTGGCAAATTGTCTGATCTGATCTTTCATATATGTACCTCTGAAAGGAATGGTAACACACATGGATGTATTTGGAAACACAGCCGCCTAAAGAAAAATATCCTTTCAGGATATTTATTGCTGTCTTTCCTTATAAGCCTTGATCATGAAAGCAAGGGCAATTGTTTTGGCATCGGGAATCTTCTTTGCCATGATACCGTCTATGATCTCATCCAGGGTCATTTTGGAAACATTGATGTTTTCATCCTCATCCAGATGCTGGCCGAGGAATCTGCCTTTTTTTGCATAATATAATTCAATGGTTTCCGTGTCATATGCACCTGTAGGCACGATAAATCCGAAATAGACATAATCCGTTCCTTCATAACCGGTTTCTTCAATAATCTCTCTTTTGGCAGTTTCTAAAGGATCTTCTCCGGCTTCCTTTTTTCCTGCAGGGAATTCAAGCAGGATTTTTTCCTGGGCATAGCGGTATTGTGTGACCATGAAGAATGTTCCATCTTCATCTTCCAGTGCGATTGCCACTCCTCCCGGATGTTCAACAACCTCACGATATACTTCACTGCCATCCGGTGCAATTGCCTGGTCTGTTCTCAGATTGATGACTTTGCCATGAAATTTATAATTCTTTTCTTTTGTTTTTTCAATCATATCCATACTCATTTACCTCATTTTGCATTACCATAATTATACAAAGGAGATGACTATGAAGAAAGTATATTTTTCAGGTTCCATCAGAGGCGGAAGGGCAGATGTGGATCTGTATCATGATGTAATAGAACATATTCAGAAGACGGATATCGTTTTAACGGAGCAGGTAGGAGATGCCTCACATGATGTCACTGAGAAGGAATTCAGCAGGGAAGAGAAGATCTATCTGAAGGATACAAAATGGTTAAGAGAATGTGATCTTGTCATTGCAGAATGTACCTGTCCCTCTTTAGGTGTGGGGTATGAACTGGCCTATGCAGAAAAATATAATAAACCGGTTTATGTCTTTTATCGTCCTTCACAGACAAATCTTTCAGCCATGATAAAAGGGGACGCATATTTTCATGTCATCCCCTATGAAACAAAAGAAGAGATTATTGCGCAGATAACTGTGCTTCTGGAAGCGTGATCATCGCTTTAAAGAGATCTCCGTCTATGGAAAGAGTGAAGGTGCCGTGTTGCAGTTCCGTAAGACTGCGGGCAATATTCAATCCTAATCCGCTTCCTTCCGTGGTACGGGATTTATCACCTCTGACAAAGCGTTCCATCAATTCATCCGGATCTACATTCAGGGCATCCCTGGATGTATTTTTTACGGTGATCTTAACATGATTGTTTATCGATGATGCATCGATATATACCCTTGTTCCGCTTTGGGCATACTTGACACAATTAGACAGAAGATTGCTGAGAATTCTCCATAACAGTTTGCCATCTGCCATGACAGATAAGGAAGGATCTTGTACGGTAATAACAGTCTGAAGATTAGCTGCTTCCAGTTTGTCCTGATATTCACCGACTGCCTGGGAGATCATCTCCTGTACATTTGTCGGTACAATTTCCGCCTTGATGTTGCCGGTAGAAGCTTTGGAAGCTTCAACAAGATCTTCAATCAGCTTTTTTAAACGTGCGCTGTTTCTTGCCAGTACATTCAGGTATTGCTCTTCTTCCTCTTTGGTATGTGCTTTCTGTAAAAGATCCACATAGTTGACGATGGAAGTCAGAGGTGTTTTGATGTCATGGGAAACATTGGTAATTAATTCTGTCTTCAGTCTTTCGGATCTCATCTGCTCTTCAACTGCAAGAGAGACACCGTTTCTGACGGATTGCAGATCTTCTGCAGTTTTACGGAAAGAACCAAACAGCTCTCTTTCATCAATTTTGTAATCCAGATCGCCTTTTGCCAGTGCATCGGAAGCTTTCTGTATCTGTTTGATTTCATAGACAAACCAGATAATTGTTACACCGCCAAGGAAGATCATGAACATATGAATCAGTCTGGGATGATATCCGGCCCAGAAGAAGATGAATAATAACCAGAAGGAAACATAGACCGCCAATGTTTTCAGAACAGAAGGAATCGCTTTGATGAAGCGGTTAAAACCTGAAACAGCTAAAGCAATCAGCGTATTCTGATACCATTTTCCGGCTTTGACTCTTGTCGCAAAACTCAGCAGGAAACCTAAAAGCAGGTAAAGTATCGGCAGGAAACCCGATAGGATCATCGCACCGTTCATTATGAGATATCCCGGTGTAATATTAATCATTCTGTAGCCGTTTCCGATAAATGTTTCATCAATCAGAAAGATACTTAAAGGAAATACCAGTAACGCAACAATTCCTGCCAACAGATCCAATGGAAGTCTGTCGATCCAGTTCAGATGAATCTCCTGATCTGTCTCTCTTCTTCCTGCACCTTTGAACAGGAAGAGGGTAATGAATATCAGAAAGAGGGCTGAAGCAACGGTGACAGGAATCCATACGTTTCTATGTTCATACAAAAAATCAAAATACCTTGAGGGATAATAATATTCATCATGTACTGTCATTACGACAGGAAGGGAATAATCGATTTTGTAGATGATATCATGTTTATCACTGATATTTGCCTGGTCTATATCGTATGTATAACCGAAATCGAGGAATTCATTTGCGCTGGTATCATCAATCCTTGTGAAGGAATAAAGATAAATACTTCCGGAAGCAGCGGGGTTTGGATCGTATTTGTTCCTGTATAAAAGGGCGGAGCCATCAAAAGAACTTATGGAAATAGAAAGATTCGTCATGCTGCTGCCGTATATATTATCCATGCTGATATTTTCTTCCTGGATCTCATAGTAATAGTTGGCAGCCCGGAAAGCATCTTCAGTGGCATAGTTCATTACCTCGTTAGTCATGGCATAATGATCGGTATTGTCATAACACCCTTCTGCTTCAAGAATGACACTGATAATGCCGCAGAACAGAAAAACAAGCACAAAAAAGCCAAAGGCAATGAATGCCGTGGCTTTGAGATAGATGTTGCTTGAAAACCTGTTCTTTTGTTTTTCCATTACTGTTTCTCCATCTTATAACCCTGTCCCCAGACAACTTTAATATAACGGGGATCGGATGGATTGATCTCGATTTTTTCTCTTAAGTGACGAATGTGTACCGCAACGGTGCTTTCGTTACCGATGGACTGATCCTGCCAGACTGCTTCATAGATTTCAGAAGAAGAGTATACATGACCCGGATTTGCCATTAAGAATTTCAAAATGCCGTATTCCATCGGTGTTAAAGATACAGGTTCACCGTCTACTGTTACCTGTTTTGAAGCATCATCCAGGAAGATACCGCCGATTGACAACTGGTCTGATTTCTGTGTGATACCTCCTAAACGCATGTATCTTCTGAGCTGGGAATTCACACGTGCGATAACCTCTTCAGGATGGAAAGGTTTGGTAATATAATCATCTGCACCGATATCCAATCCGTGAATTTTGTCATTTTCTTCACTTTTTGCGGTTAAAAGAATGACGGGAATATTGCTTGTTTCCCTGATTTTTTCAGTAGCGGAAATGCCATCCATCTGCGGCATCATAATATCCATTAATACCAGATCAACATGTTTCTGCCCCAGTACCGCCAATGCTTCTTTTCCGTTGTAAGCAGTTAAGACCTCATGCCCGGAAGGTGCTAAATAAATTTTCAATGCTTCGCAAATATCGCGATCATCATCAACGACTAATATTGTTGGCATAAAATTCTCCTTAGTATATCTATTGTAATCTTTCCTTCAGAAAGTGAAAAGGGAATCGGGTTTAAGAATCGTTTAAAAAGCAGGTCGTTTTCATGACCTGCTTCATTAAAATTATTGTTCGAGCATCGGTGTCCAGCGATCGGAACCGTAGATATCTGTCAGACAATAGCCATAGATTAAACGGTTTACATCAAGGTGGATATCGGATAATTCCAATGTACCGTTTACAGTCATCGGATCACCAAGGAAGAAACGGTTGCTGAAGTTTCCGTCATAATCGTAGTAGTCACAGATAAAGTCAATCACAGAACCATCTTCAATCGGAGCCAGCTTGCCGACTGCACCTGTTTCATAGACATTCTGTGCACCTAAAACGATACCTTCAGGATTTTCATCAGAGAATTCTACCAGAATCTGTACTTCTTCATCATTGATCATAGCCGGAATATATCCTGTATAGCTGTAATTGTTGTCATCGGTATATTCACTGCTTGTGGTGTAATAGGATACAACATGATCATTCAATGCCATCCACATACCGTCATATTCAACAACGAGATCACCATCATCATCGAACTGATAAATATCATCGAGACCAAGATCAATATAACCTTCGCCATCATCAACCCATACATTCAGCTTGACATCCTGGATCTGTGTCCATTCTTCATCACTTAGTGATAATACTTGTTTTCCGTTCTTTTCCGTAAGAACCAGGTTAGAGCTGTCGATATGGTTTCTGCCGATGAATGCAGAGATGAGATCAAATGCACTGTTATCAACAGAACCGCCGCCTAACAGGGAATTTAAGCTTGATCCGCCGGATGACTGTCCGCCACCCATCAGAAGACTCAGAATATCGTTTGTATCCAGGTATGTACCATTGGAAGCACTGCCGCCTGTCAGCATGTTAAACATGGAGTTGGAAGTATTGTTTGTGACAATCTGTCCGGAAGCTTCCAGTGTTGCAAATGTTTTAATCGCATCGCCATAATCGGAATCGAAATCAATATTGTCATAAATCTTCATCAGAGGATTGACATATTTTGTATTTCTGTATGGGAAGTAAATGCTGATGCCGTATGCATTGTTTACATTTCTTGTCTTGTTGTATTTGACACAGGATTTAATCGCATTCGCAAGCGCTTTGGATTCATTTGTGTTCAATGTATTGCAGAAGTGAACAAGATCGATCTGATCCAGCCTGTTCTGCTGGCCGAATTCTTTTGTGGAGCTTCTTGCATCTGCTACATTCTGGTATTTATTGTTCTTGACATCACTGGAGATCTTCTTGGAGAAACTGCTCAATGCAGCAGGAATTGTATTCTTGAATTCTGCCAGATCGATTAAAGACAATGTGTTTTTATCTCCGGCTGTACCGCCGCTCTGGTTCTTTGTACAGAAGTCATCAATGACTTTCTTGCCGAGTTCCAATGTGGAAACGGATGTATTATTAGCCAGAAGATTGAGATAGTCTGTGTGATACCAGCCTGTTCCCGGCTCGGTTTCTTCAGAAGCCAGCAGATAATCTCCATAAGGTTCTACAGCAATCGCTGTTTCCATGTTTGCCATCAGGCATGCATCGAATCCGATGATATCAAACTTGACACCGCCGGCTTTTAAAGCAGCTGCAATCTCATCAACACTCATCGAACCGTTCGGATAAAGCTGATCATAACCATAACCGGTTACCGATCCTCCGCCATGATCCCAGAAAATCAGCATATAACGGTCAGCAGGATAGTTCTTTGCACAGTACTGGATAAAATCTGTTAATGTTGATGGTTCCGTCATGGCTTTTCTGCCGAGGTTCTGTTCAAGCGGCTGAATGCCTCCTTTGGCAATTTTCCATCTCTGGTTGGTGCCTGCACTCATGACCCTGTTCTTCCATTGCTTTGTTCCGCCTGTCTCAAGGATGACATTGACTTTGGAAGACTGTGTAGCATTGATCATCTCATTGATATCGGATGTAGCCATGCCATAATTGGATTCCAGATCGGTACCGCACATATATACCATGACAGTAACAACATCCTTGCCGTTGCCTTTCAGAACGGTGTACTTATCTCTTGCACCGGAAGATACGGATGTATCTACGGTTTCTGTAGATGCATTGACATAGGTTGTCTGCTGAGAAGCAGGTGTACCGAAATGGTAGCCGCTGTGAGATGTGGTTGATTGTGTAGGGGTTGGTGTTGAGACAACCGGAGTAGGAGTAGGCTGATAAGTATTATCGCTTCCGCCTCCGCCTAACAGGTTTCCCAAACCGCCATTTCCGAATAACATAGCTAAAAGCAGAATGATAATGCCTGCCCCGCCACCTCTGGTAATATTTCTTGTCGTATTGCTGGTGGGTTTTCTATTGTAATTGGCATTTCCTGAAGGACCGCCACCGATTCCGTCACCGCGCTTGTTTACGCCTGTTGTTTTCCCGGAATCATTTCTTTTTCTTCCCTGAGGTCTTTGTGAC
>JAFYCG010000057.1 GCA_017539825.1 Solobacterium sp.
GAGGTATATTCTCAGACATGCCAAGGCTATGCCGCATTTGTTGATACAAAATGTAAAGACAGAGAAAATAAGTGAAGGTGTGTATAAGGTTGAGGCAGTTATCTGTAATACCGGATTCATGCCAACCAATGCCACAAATGCGTTTAATACATTGAAACTGGCCAGGGATATTGAAGTGACTATAAGCGGAGCAGAAGCCGCTGATGGAAAACCGACAAAAAAGATCGGGCAGCTGGAAGGTTACGGGACAATGAAGAAAGGATATACATTCTTTGGCCCGTATAATATGGAACAAGGCGCCATTGCAAAGAAGGCAGTATGGTATGTACGTGCTGAACAAGGTACAGAAATAACCGTTTCTGCATGCAGCCAGAAGGCAGGAAAAGCGTCTGTTACAACCATACTTGCATGAAAATGCTATAATAAAGGAAAGAGTGAGGAAATTAACATGAGTGTATTTACCGGAAAAGAAAAATTAAAATTAGGTTTTGGTTTAATGCGTCTTCCGAAGAATGAAGATGGAACAATCAATGTTGAAGAAACAAGTCAGATGGTTGATTTATTTCTTGAAGCAGGCGGAACGTATTTTGACACTGCTTTTGTCTATCCGGGATCAGAGGAGGCAATTCGTAAAGCACTGGTAGAGCGTTATCCAAGAGATATCTATACCTTAGCTACGAAACTGATGGTTCAGGCAAACGGTCAGATCAGTGAAGAGGATGCAAAGAAAGAAATTGAAATCAGTCTGGAAAGAACCGGAGCAGGATATTTTAATTACTACCTGATTCACGCTGTACAAAGAAGCAATTATCAGTTGTATGAAAAATACGGTATCTGGGATTTTGTAAAAGGATTAAAAGAAAAAGGCTTAATTAAACACTATGGATTCTCTTTCCATGGCGATCCGGAATTGTTGGAAGAATTACTCAATAAGCATCCTGATGCAGAATTTGTTCAGTTACAGATCAATTATGCAGACTGGGAGAATCCGGGTGTTGCTTCAAAGAGAAATTGGGAAATCTGTAAAGCACACGGAAAACCGGTAGTTGTTATGGAACCGGTAAAAGGAGGCATCCTTGCTGATCCGATCGATACGGTAAAAGAAATCTTTGATAAGGAAAATACAGGTGCATCCTATGCTTCCTGGGCATTGCGCTTTGTGGCAAGCAAAGAAAACCTGTTGGCAGTATTAAGCGGCATGAGCTCTTTGGAACAGATGAAGGATAACCTCAGCTTTATGAAGGACTTCAAGCCGTTAGATGAACATGAGATGGAAGTCATCAAAGCAGCACAAAAAGCATTGGATGAAGATAAGTCCATTCCATGTACAGCATGTCATTATTGCACAAAAGGATGTCCGATGAATATTCCGATTCCGGAAATATTCAATGTACAAAACAGAAAGAAGGGAAGTCCTGAATTCCGTACAAAGAGAGAATATACCATTGTCACTACCGGAAAGGGAAAAGCAAGTGATTGTATCCAATGCGGTCAATGCGAAGGAGCATGTCCGCAACAGCTTCCGATCATTCAGCTGTTGGAAGAATGCAGAGTACTTGAATAAAAAATCAGCAACATCATGTTGCTGATTTTTAAAATGCTATTTAGGTGTTTGATTTCAGAAGCAACGTAAGCGGTAAAGTAGACCCGCCTATGAAATGAGCCTGAAATCCTCTATCCTATATATGCAGGAGGCAGAGGATGATAAACAGAGAGTATCGAAAATAC
>JAFYCG010000058.1 GCA_017539825.1 Solobacterium sp.
CGTTAGAAGCGATTACCTTCTGATACCATGCGAAGGAATCTTTCTTGCTTCTTTCCAATGTACCGGAACCGTCATTGTTTCTGTCTACATAAATGAATCCGTATCTCTTCTTCATCTCACCTGTTGTAAAGGATACACAGTCGATGCATCCCCATGGTGTATAACCCATGAGATCTACGCCGTCTTCTTCAACAGCTTTCTTCATTTCGATGATATGATTCTTGAAATAAGAAATTCTGTACGGATCATGGCAGGAACCGTCTTCTTCCTTAACATCAATTGCTCCAAAGCCGTTTTCAACGATAAATAACGGTTTCTCATATCTCTCATAGAATGCATTCAATGCATAACGCAATCCTTCCGGATCAATTGCCCAGCCCCAGTCAGAGACTTTGATATACGGGTTGGCAACAGAATTCGGTGAAGATCCATCCAGAGACTTGGATACATCCTTGTTTGCGGTGGAATCAACAGTATTGGTCATGTAGTAAGAGAAGCCGATATAGTCCACTGTTCCTTCGGCAAGATCCTTCTTGTCTTCTTCGGTGATATCCATATCCCAGCCCTTGTTTTCAAACATCTTCAGAGCGTATGCAGGATAATGTCCGCGGCACTGTACATCACTCCAGAAGTATCTCTGGTGCATCATCTGCTGTGCTAAGACCTGGTCTGCCGGACGGCAGGAGAACGGATAAATCGGAACCATGGCGATCATGCATCCGATCAGGTTTGTCGGATCAATCTCATGACCGATCTTAACTGCTCTTGCTGAAGCAACCAGTTCATATGCACCACACTGGTACATTGCTTTTTCCGGATCCGGATAACTGCCGAAATGTACACCGGAGTTTGTCCAGCCGAAGATGTCATTCTTGTAGTTCATCTGGTTGTTGATTTCGTTGAATGTCATCCAGTATTTGACTTTGCCTTTGTATCTTTCAAAGCAAACCTTGGCGAACTTTACAAAGAAGTCAATCGTCTTTCTGTTAAGGAATCCGCCGTATTCCTTAGCCAGATGATATGGCATTTCAAAATGTGACAATGTGATGACAGGCTGAATATTATATTTCAGCAATTCATCAAATACATCATCATAGAACTGCATGCCTTCTTCATCCGGTTCTTCCTCATCTCCCAACGGGAAGATTCTTGACCATCCAATGGAAGTTCTGAAGCACTTGAAACCCAGTTCTGCAAATAATGCGATATCCTCTTTGTAATGATGATAGAAATCGATACCGACATGATTCGGATAATACAGGCCTTCTTTTACGCCATCTGTAATAATACGCGGTTTGTCTACTGCACCTGCTGTCATGACGTCTGCAACGGAAAGACCTTTTGTCGTTCCGATGACACCGCCTTCAAACTGATGAGCTGCTAATGCGCCGCCCCATAAAAATGATTCTGGTAAACTCATAAATTCCTCCTGTTTATATTATACTGTAATTCACAAAGCAAAAAAACATGCATGTGCATGTTTTATGATTTTGCTGCTTTTTCTACTTCCTGCTCAAAATATGCCTTGGCATCTTCATAGCTCATACCGAGGGAAACACCGATTTCATCATAAAGATATTTCTCTGCTCTTTGCAGGTATTCATCATCGATAGAGGCAAGTTTCTTATGCTGTTCAAGACGGGCTCTGTTTCTTCCGTAGGATGTTTTGATAATACGGATCAGATCCATAATATCATCGCCTTTCATCAAGGCTGCATACTGGCTCTTCATATTCGCCGGCTTGTTTTCCAGCTCTTCTAAAAACGGTGCGCTGGCAATCAGCTCATCTATTTCATGTTCGGTAATTAAATCACGAAGATGTCCGCCTTTATTGGATACAGGCACCTGCATCTTCACCGATCCGTCCTGCTGGTTATAAGGAACCAGAATGTAACACTGTTCTCCTGTAAAATCGCTGCGATGTTTTCCGATAACCTTGCATACATCTCTTTTATATACGACTATATCGTTAATTTTATACATGACTGACACCTCCGTTCTAACCAAAACCAATAATATTATACCATTTTTGAGGTTTGATTTCTAACGCAACTTGCCATTTCACATGCATGAAATTCCCTTGAAAAAGGCTGTTATACAGCCATTTTATCAATTCATATACACGTATATACAATTCAAATATTGATAATCTGCGTAGTAATTTAGGTCAGATGTTTTTTCTGCAGATATACAACAGATGGTTTGTACTTCCTAATAGCTCTCTTTTTTCACAGAAGCAGAGATACCAGTCCGCAAAAGCTTTGAAATCTTCGTCGGAAAGATCAAAATCCGGCCGCACTTCGATCGGTTCCAGAAAACCGTCAACACCTGTGGTAACAAGCCATTCAACCGGTTTCTTTTGAAACAGATCCTCAAACTCCGTTATATCATAACCGGTAAATAATTGTTCCTTGAAATGCCGGATCTGATAATCCTCCGTAAAATTCTCTTTCTGTCCGTTTGACCAGTTACCGTACAAGTAATTTGCATACATGATTCCGAATACGGAAAGAAATGCAAACATAAGTATTCCGCCCGGTTTAGTGACACGGATTGCTTCATCAATTGCCGCATTGACTTCTTCCGCTTCATACAGATGATACATGGGTCCTAACAACAGTGTCATATCAAAAGTATCATCACGAAACATGCCAAGATCAACCGCATCCCCTTGAAACGAAGCGATATGATCCATTCCTTTACTGTTTTCTCTGAGAACTGCCAGATTATTATCAAGCAGTTCCACAGCCGTTAC
>JAFYCG010000059.1 GCA_017539825.1 Solobacterium sp.
AAGAGCTTGAAGTGATCGGCGTGCCCGGACATACCTTTGGTACACTGGTATTCCTGGACAGAAAAGAAAGAATCCTGTTCAGCGGGGATGCCTGCAATATCAATACATTATTAGGCACGGAAGAATGTACTAGCATTGAACAGTATAAGGAAAGCCTGCATCATTTAAAAGAATATGATGAGGCTTATGATGTCATGTATGGAGGTCACGGAAGAAATACCGTAGACCGTTCCATTGTGGATGATGCAATAGCGATGTGTGAAAGAATCATGGCAGGAACAGATGATGCAGAACCTGCAAAATCAATGTCCGGCACAGATGTGTATTATGGCGCATGCCATAATCCGGATTATACGCCTGCATGCGGCGGATTGGCGAATATCCAATACAGTAAAGACAGAATCTTTAAAAAGGATGTCTGCAGGAAGCAGAAAATATAAACGGTTCGGATTATTATCCGGACTGCTTTTTTCTGTAGGCTTCTGCGGTCATTCCCGTGCGTTTATGAAAGAGACGGGAGAAGTAGGCTTCATTACTGATACCTACCATCTCTCCGGTTTTTCTGACAGACAGACTTGTATTGACTAAAAGGAATTTGGCTTGTTCAATACGCAGACGGATCAGATATTCATTCGGAGGGAAACCTGTCATCTTCTTAAATTCCCTGATCAGATGATATTTACTGATATTTACAAGTGAAGAAAGATCTTCGAGGCTGACAGGCTCCATATAGTGCTCCTGAATATAGTTGACTGCTTTTTCCAGCAGGGCATAGAGATTGTTGTCATCTGAATTGCTGATATTTCTGTAGATTTGCATATGCTGATTCATGCTGTCTGCAATCAGATTTGTCAGTAATGATTCAATGGCATGATAAACAAGAAGGCTTCTGTGACTGTTCGGTGTTGTATATCTTTCAATCAGGTAATCAAGATCCGCAAGAAATGCAGAAAGAGATTGTTTTCTGATCACGATATTCCCTTCATAGAAGAAATCTTCATAAAATGCGGACATAAGTGTTCCGTTCAGATGAAGATCACTGTGCTCCCAATCGTTATTGTAGGCTGCATAATAATGAGGTTTATGACAGTCAATCCAGAAAACATCTCCCGGTTCTATGTCATATTGCCTGTCCTCATAGAGCAGTTTTCCTTTTCCTGTCTGTGTATATACAAGAAGGTAGGAGTCAGCAGACTGTCTTTTGGTGAAGTAGCCTTCCGAAGAATACATATGGGAAAATGACTGCATATGCAGTAACTGATGCCAGACATCTTCTTTGGAAGGAAACACAGGCAAGACATCGACATATCCTCTCAGCTGATAGTCACCTTTGACAATATCATTGTACTGGTTCCGATTCAGCTGCAGATCGGTTTCAGAAACCGTGTTTTCCGGAAGTCCGGTTCCGGATTCACTGAATTCAAAATGATAAAAACGGTATTTTTCAAACATATTTATCCTTTAGCAATATTGTGCAATTAACTTCGCAAGATCCTGTATTAAAAAACAAGTATTTAAATACTATATTAAGTATACAAAGGTATAAGTATCAACGCAAGATACAGCAAGGAGGAACCATGAGAGTATATGATTTGAAAACATTGCATGAAACAGAATTGCTTGGTTTGGACACAAAGCCGTATTTTTCCTGGAAGATGGAAAGTCAGGAAAAAGATACAATGCAGACAGCGTATCAGATTCAGGTATATCAGGGAAAGGATCTGATCTATGACAGTAAAAAGAAGGAAAGCGGTCAATCTGCATTTGTCACATATGAAGGAATTCCGTTGAAGTCTTGTACACGATATGACTGGAAAGTAACCGTATGGGATAATCATGGAAATGTTGCAGAAGGAAATACATGGTTTGAAACAGCGTATTTTTATCCGGAAGACTGGAAAGCAGTCTGGATTGAATCATCCGCAAAGGTACAGAAACGTAAAAAAGGTTTCGGCAATCAGCCGGCTCCGACCTTGTTTCGTAAAACATTCCCGCTGGAAACAGAGATCATCTCTGCACGTTTATATATCACCTGTCATGGTATTTATGAAGCGTATATCAACGGAGAAAGGGTGGATGACCGCTCTTTTGCCCCGGAATATACTTCATATGACAAATATCTTCTGTATCAGGTATATGATGTGACGGATCTTTTGCGGACAGGGGAGAATGCATTCGGTGCCGTTGTCGCAGATGGATGGTATTATTGTCCGATCACCACAATGGACAAGAAAACCGCAAAAAAGCCCCATGCCTTGTTTTATCAGATACAGATCAATACAAGCGATGGAAAGACCTGTTACATCTGCTCTGACGGGAAAGAAAAAACTTCTGTCGGTCCGGTCTGCTTCAGTGATCTTTATGCGGGTGAACAATACGATGCACGGAATGAAAAAGATGGCTGGAACAAGATCGGTTATGATGATGCAGACTGGTCTCAGGTTAAAATCCTGAAAGAGTCAAAAGCGAATCTGCATGTACAGACAGGTACAGGTGTCAAGGCGGTGAAAGAAATACCTGCAAAGAAATACTATGTCTCTCCTAAAGGAGAACATATTATTGACTTCGGACAGAATCTGGCCGGACATGTCAGATTTAAAGTCAATGAACCGGCGGGAACAGTCATTACACTGGAACATTTTGAGACTCCGGATCAGGAAGGCAACTATTTCAACAATATTCTCGGAACAGGCAATATCGGTAACGGATGCGATCAGAAAGTTGTCTATATTTCCAATGGAAAAGAATCTGTATATGAAGCAAAATTCAGCTTCCATGGTTTCCGTTATGTGAAGGTCAGCGGTATGACAGAGATTCATCCGGAGGATTTTACGGCTGTTGCTATGTCTACCGCAAATAAAGAAACAGGAACATTCTCCTGTTCTGATGAGAGAATCAACCGTCTGTATGAGAATACCAGATGGTCACAGAGATCAAACATGTTGTCGATTCCTACTGATTGCCCGCAAAGAGAAAAGGCAGGCTGGACAGGGGATATCGGCATCTATGCGGCAACATCCCTGCAGAATGAAGATACAACGGGATTGCTGACAAGGTGGTTAAACAGCTTGAAATATGATCAGATGGACAGTGGTGCTGTACCTATGGTTGTTCCGTTCAATCAGACATATAAGAGCCTGGATATCATTTTGAAACTTGTAGGTGGTAATAAAGGGGATGTCGGTGTTGCCGGATGGGGCGATGCATGCATTCTTGTTCCTTTGGCAATGTATATGCAGACAGGAAATACGGAAGTATTGAAAGAACATTATCAGACAATGAAGGCATGGTGTGATTTCATTATTCATACCGCTGCTAAATACAGAGGAAACAAAAAGATCAGTAAAGATCTGGACAGATATTTATGGAATACAGGCTTCCATTATGGTGAATGGCTGATTCCCAGTCTGACAAAAAATGGATTGAGTGATGGTGAAACAATGAAAGATGCCATTGCTATGGGTAAACTGTATGTTCCGGAAATATACGGATATCTGGCAATGAAGAATTTCTCCTGTATTGCTGAACTTCTCGGCAGACAGGAAGATCAGAAATACTATGCAGATATGTCTGAAAAGATGAAAGATGCCTTTGCAAAAGGTGTTATTACACCGGAAGGGAAAATGCCGGCAGATGTCATGGGAAGCTATATTATTCCTTTGCATTACGGACTGGTTCCTGAACATCTGAAGAAGTCCTTCATGGAAATCATATTGAAGAAGCTGGAAGATAACAATGATTGTCTTGATACCGGTTTTCTCGGAACGCCGGTAATTCTGGATACTTTGTGTGAAAACGGATATACGGATAAAGCATTTGATCTTCTTTTCCAGGATCAATGTCCTTCATGGTTATATGAAGTGGATCATGGGGCTACAACTATATGGGAAAGCTGGATCACTTCGAATCCGGATGGATCACCGATGGCAGTCAGCCTGAACCATTATGCATTCGGATGTGTAGATGACTGGATGTTCCGTCATATTAACGGACTGGTTCCTCTTTCTGCAGGATATAAGACATTCCGTGTACAACCTGTAATGGATGCAAGAATCACATATGCAAAAAGAGACTTCCATTCGGAATATGGATTGATTCAGACAGAATGGAAAGTCAATGAGAGTCATTTTGAAATGAAAGTAACGGTTCCTGCCAATACGAAGGCTGAGATAATCCTGCCGGATAACAGCAGATATGAAGCAGGCTCAGGAGAATACTCCTTTACATGCAAACTATAAAAGAGAAAGCTGCGTGCTTTCTCTTTTTGTAAGATATATCTAAGTTACATATATTTCATGGTTATCAGGTGTTGACCGTTCCCTGGGGAACAAATGTATATTTGAATGCATCAGGGGGTGAAAAGTATATGAGTACAAAAGAATCGGCATTACTTCCTGCGGTCTGTACCCAGTGCGGAGGGCAATTGACGGTTGATCCTTCACAGGAAGCTGCCATTTGTCCTTTTTGCGGCACGCCTTTTATCGTACAAAAGGCAATCAACCAGTACAATACAATCCATGTACAGAACAATGTCCGCATTCAGCACGGTAAAAGAGGTGTCTTTGAATCTGCTGCAGAGCTGATCGATCATCAGCTGGAACGGGAACATAATGCCAGTATTCGTCAGCAGGAATTATTACTGGAAAGAGAAAAAATCAATCTGATAAAAGAAGAGAAAAAAAAGGAACAGAATGCAAAATTCTGGAAGAATGTAGGCTATTTCTTCGGCTGGCTTATTTGTTTTCCGATTCCTTTGATGCTTATATTAAATAAGAAAGAAGATATAGATCCCGTGAAAAAGAAATACTATATCATTGCCGCATGGGTCTTGTATTTGCTGATTGGTTTCTTTGGGGGAAGCTCCGACAGAAAAGATTCACAAACAGGAATGCATGATTATGAACCGCAGATTCTGATGGTATCACATGCATGTGATGAAGCAGATTTCTTTATTGAGAACTATACGGTTATCCAAACAGAAAGTTAAGAAGGGAGACCTTCTTTTCATTTGATTGTTTCTGACAGGAAATCCTGTATGGATTGAACAACCATATCCAGATGCATATCAAAGTCATGATTATCGTCCGGAAGGATGACAAGTTTACTGTCTTTATACAACTTGGATGCTTCAATGGAATATGCGATAGGAACAGCTGTATCTTTGTCACCATGGAGGAATAAAACCGGTTTTGGATACCTGTTAATGGCATCTTCCGCATGAATCAGTTGTGCACAACGGAAATAGTTGCCGCTGATCTTATAAGAACCAAGGGACAATGTGTCCGGAATGTGTGCAGGATCAAATGTTACATCCAGCATGCTTCCTTTTCTTGCACCATCGGGAATCACAAGGGCAGGGGACATCAGAATGATAGCTTTGATATCATCCGCACGCATGCCTGCTGCAATCATTGCCAGCAAGCCTCCCTGTGAATGACCGCAAAGATAAATATCAGTGACAAAATCCAGTGTTTTGACATAATCAATGACGGTCATGGCATTGGCGATCCATTTGAACATGGTATGTTCTTTGAAGTCTCCTTCACTTTGTCCGTGACCATAGAGTTCAACCCTCAATGCTGCAAAACCGATAGTATTCATGCCTTCAGCAACTGCAACAATTTGTCCTTCTTCCATATGTCCTGTTAATCCATGGAAGATGATGAGCAAAGGACATCTTTCTTTTCCTTCCGGCATTTCCAGTTTGGCATGAAGGCGGATGTTGTCATCTTTGATATAAAATTCCTGCATATCTTTCTCCGTTTCTGATAAATGTATTCTAACATGGTTTTGTTGGTTAGGTGCTCCTGAAAACTGAGGTATTCAGCAGTATTGATAATTGTCAGTTTATTCCAAAAGACAAATACAAAATCAAAAATTTGTGTTTGTCTTTTTCTTTTGCAAGCTATAATAGATTTGGAAAATGCACTATCGTCTATTTACATGAAGATAATAACCAGTGTGTTTAGGAGGAATTATGAGTTTTGAAGTATATGCGGACGGGACAGCCAATCTTCCCGGCAGTCTGTTGGAAGGTATACGATTGCTTCCGATTGAATATACGATGGATGGAGAACCACATACGTATCTGGGAGATATTGAACATCTTGATGTACATTCTTATTATGAAGATCTTCGCAATGGCATGAATGTGAAAACCAGTCTTCTGAATACCAATCTGTTTCTGGAAAGTTTCACACCGGTTCTGGAAGTAGGAAGGGATGTTGTATATATCGCTATGAGTTCCGGAATCAGCGGAACCTATAATGCAGCCAGGATCGCTGCAGATCAGCTGATGGAGGAATTCCCGGAGCGATATGTTCATATTGTTGACTCACACGGTTGCGGTTTTGGCAATGGCATGTTGGCATTAAGGGCAGCAGAACTCAGCAAAGATGGAATGGATTGCAGAAAAGCCGGAGAAATCCTGGATGAGATGGTTCCGCATTGTTGTCAGTATTTTACCGTTGATGATCTTCACTTTCTGAAAAGAACAGGCAGAGTCAGCGGGGCAACAGCGATCATCGGAACAACCCTGAATATCAAGCCTATATTATATGGTGACCATACCGGACATATTGTTTCCTGTGCAAATTGTCATGGCAGAAAAAAGGCTGTCAAAATGCTTGCCACAAAATACAGTGAAAAAAGAATGGACCTTTCATCTCCAAAAGTCTTTATTTCACATGGAGATTGTTTAAAGGATGCTGAATCACTAAAAGAGATGATTTTATCAATCACCCCTGATGCAGATGTCATGATATGTCCCCATGAACCATTCTCAGGTGCTCATGTCGGACCGGGCATGCTTGGTTTATTCTTTTTGGGAAAAGAAAGATAAATGGGAAGGTTTGATGAATATGACATCATCAACCGGTTCTGTCTTAATCTTAGCTTTTAGGAAGTTGAAGCAGCTTTGTTTGCGGGATGAAACAAACCATGTCAGATACATCTTTTAACATGTTTAAAAATTTGGCACAGAATATCAAAAAAGTCGTAAAAATGTGGAAAACTTTCTTTGATATGTGGAAAACTGGCGCAATATGCAAGTGTTGACAATTTTCCACAATATGTTATGATATAGCTGAAGAAAAGGGAACAAGCCAGAAACTTGTTCCTTTTTTCATATTATAAGAATTTCGATGCGTCTTCCAGAAATGCCATTAAATGAAATAGGATCATATAAAAAATGATTGTCCGTAAAGGCACTATGAAAACATGTGCCGGGACTGTTTTGGAAATTGTATCTGGAATGGCTG
>JAFYCG010000060.1 GCA_017539825.1 Solobacterium sp.
AACAAGAACTTGATGTCCTGGCTGAGTAGTCTTTCAAAGAAAGCATAAAAAAATAATGTAAAGTAGATTCGATTGTTTTGCCCTGTTTATCGGTACTTTTGAACTCTACTTTACATTATTTCCAACTTTACATAATTTCCACATTGCCGGACACCTGTTACAAGAAGTGGTTTTCTATTCTGTTTGTTTTTCCAATTCCGAAACTCTTTCAGTATGATTCTTTTCATTTGTGAGCTTTCCAATCAGATAATATCGTTTTTCGACTGAATAACCGAGAGTATTGCACATTTTTCGACCGAATATCGTATTAGTGGTTTCTTTTGTTGACCGAATGTGCCAAACAAGTTTTTTATATATTTCAGCAGACTTCAATGATAACGAATATCTTGCATTCGGTATTCTGACCTCATGGTATTACATGAGTTTTGCAACTCCCATACCCATAAATATGCATTATAATAGTTTCGTGAGAAAGGATGGATAAACACAATGAGAAAAATAACAATTATGCGTCCGAAAAGGATGGAAGCCGGTGCTATGAAACTGCAGGTTTTCGTAGATGGCAATAAAGCAGGAGATCTTGCTAACGGAAAAGAAGTCACTCTGACTGTTGATGAAAAAGCACATGAAATCGATGCACACGGAGGTTTGTTAGCGGGTAAAGGATTCGCTTTCAAATTCCACATTCCTGCAGGAAACTACTCCTATTGTTTCCAGACAGACATGATCAATGCCAAAAACGGTTATGTTCCGGTATTACGTCCCACAGACGGACAGCGTCTCAAGGGTGATGTCAAAGTACGTTCCCTGATCGGCACTGAGGCAACACAGGTTCTTCTTAAGGAAGATACAAGAAACCTGCTGGCATCCGGCGGACTGGCACAGGTTAATATGCTGGATGACAAATGGCAGATCAACGTAATAAAAGAAGGACAATCACAGACCGTCTATGAGCAAGGCTATACTTCCACACAAGTCATCGGTGTCATTCTGGGTGGAATTGCTTCTGTTCTTGATAAGATGAGCTATGATACACCGGAACATAAAGAGGAAACACTGAATCAGCTGTTTACCGCATACTTTAATTACCTTCCTGATTATGAAATCATTGATGGCAGATCGCTGAAATTTAAAGGATAAAAAAAGAGGATGTAACTGATACGTCAACTGTTACATCCTTTTTTCATACAATTAACTGAAATTTTGTTTTATCCAAGATACGTTTTGAAGAACTGATCAAGCTTTTCAAACGGAATGATATCCACCTGGTCATACAGGTCTGTGTGAACCGCACCCGGAATTGTCAGAAGTTCCTTGTTATCGGTATATTTGCTGTCTTTGATCATATTCTCATATGCATCTTTTCCAAAGTAATAGGAATGTGCCTTGTCGCCATGAACAATCATTACAGCATTTCTGATCTCATTGGAATACTGTAAGATCGGCTGATTCATAAAGGACATGCATCCGATGACATTCCATCCGCCATTGGAGTTTAAAGATCTTGGATGATAGCCTCTTTCTGTCTTGTAGTAGGCATAGTAGTCTTTGACAAAGAATGGTACATCTTCCGGTAACGGATCAACAACACCTCCGCCTAACGCATATTCCCCTGCTTTATAGTCGGCAATACGCTGTGCATTTAATGCGACTTTCTTCTGATATCTTGCTTCTTCACTGTTTTCAGAATCAAAATAACCGTTGGCATTAACCCTTGTCATATCATACATTGTCATTGCAGCTGTCGCTTTGATTCTTGTATCTAATGCTGCAACATTCAAAGCCATTCCGCCCCATCCGCAGATACCGATGATACCGATCTTATCTGCATCGACATTGTCCTGTAAGGATAAGAAATCAACCGCTGCCTGGAAGTCTTCCGTATTGATATCCGGAGAAGCCATGTATCTTGGATATCCTCCGCTTTCACCCGTAAAAGATGGATCAAAGGCAATTGTTACAAATCCCTTTTCCGCCATGGTTTGTGCATATAATCCGGAACACTGTTCCTTGACTGCACCAAACGGTCCGCTTACCGCAATCGCAGCAAGTTTGCCTTCTGCGTTCTTCGGTGTATACATGTCAGCTGCCAATGTAATGCCGTAACGGTTTACAAAGGTAACTTTCTGATGATTTACTTTGTCGCTTTTCGGAAATGTTTTATCCCATTCTGTTACAAGGTTCAGTGTTTCTTTTTTCATCGTCTTTCTCCTTTTCGCACTATTACAATAGCATCTCCCCCTCTTTAAAACAAATAGTTATATCGTATATCATGATATGCACATACAGAATAACATTTTTATTTCTTTTCCCTGCTCATTGAAGCGATCACATCCAGAAGCACTTCTATAAATACAAAATAAATTGCCTGATCATCCAGGAAGGAAATATCAGATTTAGAGATTCTCGGTAAAACCACAACCTCATCGCAAAGATTTTTATACGGAAGATTTTGAATCATCGTAAAGACAACGATATGACATTTGTTTTCATGGAGAACTTCAACCGTTGCATCATATCGCAGATTATTTTTAGTGGTAAATAAAATGACCAGATCATCTTCACCAAGATAATGGCTGATATCAGAAAAAACCGTCTGATCTTCAACCGCCTCCGCATCAAATCCCATTTTATTCAGACGATAGCGCAATTGCCTCACAGAATGAAATGTCCGGTTCCCACCGACAATTTTAACCCTTCTTGAACGAAGATATAATTCTGCTATCCGGGTAATCGTTTCCATGTCTGTCGAATCAGCGATTGCTTCAATATATTGTGCGTATTTACGGGTAATGGATCTTAACGGTGTATCTTCACCGGATTCATTCAATTCGGAAATCTCTGCATTACGGCTGAATGTATAACGCGCGATATCATTTCTGAGCGCAGAAAACCCATTATACCCTACACGTTTGGCGAAACGAATTAATGCAGCATCAGAAACTCCGGCTTTTTTAGATATGTCTGCCATTGAATAGGAAATTACATCTGAAGCATTGTGGATAATAAACTCGGCTATTTCGCTATCTGTTTTAGTAAATTCTTTTTCAAAAGATTTAATTGTTTCAAACGGATTAATATACATAGAACACCTCCTTTTTTATTATTATACGGCAAAATAAACTTTTATAAAAGAAATGAAATTTTATTTCGTTTATGTATTGAAATTTTATTTTATTAAGCTATAATAGAATTGCAAGCACAGAAAGGTGCGGGAGGTAGAATTAATGAATAACTTCATGGATGCGCTTCAGGAAAAGCTTATCCCAATTTCAGACAAAATCTCAAAAAACAAACTTCTTATGGGGATCAGCGGAGGGTTCTCTGCTATGCTGCCGGTTGTTATGGTCGGTGCAATCTTCTCCCTGCTGGCAAACTTAAACATCGGCCCATACCAGACACTCATTACCAATATCGGCCTGAAACCATTCCTTGGAATCCCGGTTGATTATACAACCAACATGATTTCCCTCTACGCCGTATTCCTCATTGGTAAAGCAAGCGCAGAAACAATGGGTCTTGACAGCCGCAACTCTGTTTCTGCCGGTCTTATTTCCTTAATGACATTCCTGTTATTGACACCGCTTGGATCCAGCGTAGCTGATGCTGCCGGAACAGCTATCGATGTTCCGGGTGTTGTTAAGACATATTACTTCGGTTCTGCAGGTTTATTTACAGCTATGCTGCTGGGTATCATCATTCCTCGTCTTTACAATATCTTTATTAAGCATAACCTGACAATCAAAATGCCTGATTCCGTTCCACCGGCAATTTCCAAATCCTTTACTGCTATGCTTCCGGCAATCTTCATTGCTGCAATCGGCATCGTTGTAAGAGTATTGTGCGGAATGACATCTTACGGCACTTTGACGGATCTTCTCTACGGTTTGTTAAGAGCACCTCTCGGCGCAATGGCAGCAAGTCCGTTAACATTCATTATCCTGTTACTCTTCTGTAATATTCTCTGGTTCTTCGGCATTCATGGCGGCATGGTTGCAACATCTTTCATGTCCGTACTCTATACAGCTTTCGG
This sequence comes from Solobacterium sp., assembly GCA_017539825.1. GTDB lineage: Bacteria > Bacillota_I > Bacilli_A > Erysipelotrichales > Erysipelotrichaceae > Bulleidia. The sequence goes on from JAFYCG010000060.1 coordinate 4,034, forward strand.
TACAGAAAACCTTGCAGCATTCGCAGCAGGCGAACCTCTTCCAAACATCATCATCGGTTCTGCATGGGGAACAATCGGCAACATCGGCGGTTCCGGATGTGCAATCGGATTATGTCTGGCTATGTTTATTGCCGCTAAGTCCGAGCGTTATAAGGCTCTCTCCAAGATCTCCTTGCCGGCAGGTCTCTGCGGTATTTCCGAACCGATGGTATTCGGTGTTCCGATGGTATTGAATCCGATTATGCTGATTCCGATGCTTGTTGTTCCGATCATCACATTCCTTCTCGGTTATGTCGCAATGCGTATCGGTCTGGTTCCATATCTTTGCGGTGTCGGTCCATCCCTTGGTACACCGATGATTCTCTATGGATTCCTCGCATATGGCGGATGGCAGGGTGCTATTCTGCAGGCAGTATTAATCGCTGTTTCCACAATCTGCTGGTTGCCGTTCTTCAAGATTATTGATAACCAAGCTGTTGCTGAAGAAAAAGCAGCTGCTGAAGAATAATTCATATATATACAAAAGATCTGTTTCCGCATAACACAAAACAGATCTTTCTTAAAAAGGAGACTTTTATGGCAAAACAACCGAATATTGTTTACTTTGTAGCCGATCAGATGCGCAGCGATGCATTACACCATCTCGGCTGTACCGCTTCCATCACCCCGAACTTTGATAACCTGGTGCAGGAAGGCGTGTCCTTTGAAAACGCATATTGTCAAAATCCGGTATGTGTTCCTTCCAGATGTTCATTTATGAGTGGTTTATATTGTCATACAACCGGACATCGTACAATTCACTACATGCAAAACAAAGGTGAACCGAATTTCCTGCGCACAATGAAGAATGCAGGCTATGAGATTTGCTGGGTAGGAAGAAACGATTTAATTCCCGCCAACCTTCCAAAAAGCGAATTCTGCGACCATTATTTCTGCGGATTCGGAAGAGACCTGGCAGATATACCAAGCAATAACCAGCCGAAACCACATCCTGCAGAAGACACTCCTTCTATTGGCGGTCCGCATACCGAACCCGGTTATTATGCCCATTTCAGAGGCAGGATCACCGAAGAACAAGCGCATCGTCCGGGATCTGACTGGAAATGCATCGAAGAAGCATTGGCTTATATTCAGGAAAAGAGCAAAGACCCTGATCAAAAACCATTCTTCCTCTATTGCACATTGACCTATCCTCATCCTCCGTATGCATGTGAAGATCCATGGTATTCATCTATTGATCGCAGCCTTTGTGAAAAAAGAAGACCGAATGCCAATGATATCGATAAGCCGAGTATGTTGAAAGCTATTGCTTCACGTCAGAATTTAAGAGACTGGGGTGAAGAAAACTTCATTGAGATGAGAGCGGTTTATCTTGCGATGGTGTCACGTTTTGATCATCAATTCGGCTTGCTCACTCAGGCATTGAAGGATGGCGGATTGTATGACAGCACTTCCATCTTCGTGTTCTCTGATCATGGGGACTATACCGGTGATTATGATATTGCCGAAAAGGTGCAGAACTGCTTTGAGGACTGTATTGTTAACGTTCCGCTGATTGTTAAACCGGCAAAACAGTTTGCAGTCTCCCCGAGAATTTCCCCGGCATTATGTGAACTGGTTGATATTACCGCTACGGTAGAAGAAATGACAGGCGTAAAAACCGAGTATGTCAATTTCGGAAAATCCCTCCTTCCTGCATTGGCAGGAGAAGATGTACATAAAGACGCTGTCTTTTCGGAAGGCGGAAGAATACACGGAGAATACTGGGCAATGGAACGAGGCCATAACGAAGATTCCGAATACTGGCCGCGTCTCAGTGCACAGTGCTCTGAAGGCCCTGAACACACAAAAGCTTCCATGATCCGTATGGGCAATTTAAAATATGTCATGCGTCTTTATGAAAAAGATGAGTTGTATGATCTTTCAAAAGACCCGAAGGAACTGGTAAACCGTATTGATGAAACAGAATACCAGGGTGATATTGCCAAGATGCGCAACAGATTATTACAGTGGTATATGGAGACCGCAGACTGGGTGCCTAACCGTAAGGATCCAAGGTTTTAATCCATGCCATTCAAAACATATCATGCCTTTCCCCCTTTCAAGGCATGATATGTTTTTTTATACCGTATCATTTCCGATATCCCTGCAATCAAAAGAAAACCCGAATTACTGCAATCCGGGTCATTTCTTTTATTTCTTGTAAAGAACGATTGTTTCGTATGGACGTAATTCCATTGTATCGGAAACAGTTACATCTTCATAGTTGGATAAGATCACTTCATATCCTTCCAGAGGAAGTGTAAATGTCGCTGTTTCAGGATAGAAGTTGTTGACACAGATCAAGCTTTCATCCTGATACTTTCTCTCGTAAGCGAAGATCTTCTCATCTTCTTCGAGCAAAGGATAGAACAGGCCTTCCTGTACAATCGGCATTTCCTTACGCATCTTAATCAGTTTCTGATAGAAGCGGAAGATGGAATCCTTAGCTGCTAATTCATTTTTGACATTTATGTCTTTATAGCTGCTTGCGGACTGGAGCCATGGTTTTACATCACTGAATCCGCCGTTTTCACTGTCATCCCACTGCATCGGTGTACGGGCATTGTCACGGGATCTTTCCTGAAGAATATGAATGACTTCTTCTTCCGTTTTGCCCTGCTGCAGAAGAACAGCATAAATATTGATACTCTCTACGTCTACATACTGATGAATATCGGTAAAGTAAGCGTTCGGCATACCGATTTCTTCACCCTGGTAGATATATGGCGTACCACGCATCATATGCAATGCAGCTGCCAGCATCTTTGCGCTTTCTCTGCGGTACTTTTTATCATCACCGAATCTGGATACAGATCTTGGCTGATCATGACAGTTCCAGAACAATGCGTTCCATGCGTTAGCTTCCTGCATGCCGATCTGCCATTTGTTGAAGAGCTTTTTCAATGACATGAAGTCCGCAGGCTGAAGTTCCCATTTCATCTGATTCTTGTAGTCGACTTTTAAATGGTGGAAGGAGAATACCATATCCAGCTCATTGCAGTCATCACCTGCATACTGAATACAGTTTTCGATGGTAGTGGAACTCATTTCTCCTACAGTCAGATGTTCAGGATCATTCCCGAAACTGCTCAGGTTTAATTCCTTCAGATATTCATGTTCTCTCGGGCCGTCTGTATAAAACTGTCTGCCGTCATAATTGTTCGGATCGTCTTCAAAGCTCTTTTTACTGATGAGATTGATGACATCAAAACGGAAACCATGAACACCTTTTGAACGCCAATAATTTACTATATCTGCACATTCTCTGCGGACTTCCGGATTTGTCCAATCAAGGTCTGCCTGTGTTTTGTCGAATAAATGCAGATACCATTCATCAAACTTCTCTACATATTCCCATGCACTTCCTGCAAACTTGGATTGCCAGTTGTTCGGTGGAACACCAGGCGCTTTACCCTTTTTGAAAATATAATACTTCTTATATTTTTCATCACCGGCTAAAGCTTTCTGGAACCATTCATGTTCTGTGGATGTATGATTGAACACCATATCAAACATGATATCGATTCCACGTTTCTTTGCTTCCCTTGCCAGTTCTTCAAAATCTTCCATCGTTCCGTAACGAGGATCAAACTGCCTGTAGTCAGCAACGTCATAACCGTTGTCTTTCTGCGGGGAAACAATCATTGGATTAAACCAGATATAGTTAATACCTAATTCCTGAAGATAATCCAATCTTGAGATGACACCTTGTATATCTCCCCATCCATCGTGGTTGGTATCCTGATAGGATTTCGGATAGATCTGATATACAATCTTATCTTTTTTGCTCATAGGTCCTCCTTACTGGATCTTGATGATATCTGTTTCTTTAGCGTTAACGTTTCCTTCTTTAACTAATTCTACTGCAGTACCGTCTGTAAAGATGACCGGTGTAACAACAGGTTTGCCCTGGCTTCTGATGTAATCCAGATCAACTTCTGTCAACAGATCGCCCTGTTTAACGATGTCGCCCTGTTTTACACATGGTTTGAATCCCTTGCCTTCTAATTCAACAGTATCCATACCGATGTGGATTAATACTTCTTTGCCATTAGCTGCTTTTATGCCATAAGCATGACCTGTAGGGAATGCAACTGTAATTTCACCGGAGAACGGTGCATAGATTTTTCCTTCTGTAGGATCAATAGCGATACCATCGCCCATAGCTTTGGATGAGAATACCTGGTCTGCAACTTCTGTAACAGGCATGATTCTTCCGGATACAGGTGCTGCAAAGGATTCAGCTCTCTGTGCTGCTGTGAATGTCGGAGCTTCTTCTTCCTCTTCTGCTTCATTTTCATAGAGATCGCCTGTTTCAGGATTGATCTTATTACGGCCGATCATAACTGTCAATACAAACGGAACAACCAGTGCAATGAGCATAGCGATTGCGAAGATCAGCATGTATTTCGGGAAGATGGAGATGATGCCCGGCAGACCGCCGACACCGATGGAAGCTGCGGTAACGGAGAACATTGTGGAGACGATTGCTGCAAGGCAGGAACCTGTCATAGCACAATAGAATGGCCACTGGTATTTGAGGTTGATACCGAACATTGCAGGTTCAGTTACACCGAGCCAGCAGGAGATCATGGAAGGATAGTTAACTTCCTGAGCTTTTGTATTCTTTTTCTGCAGATAAGACATGCCTGCAACAGCTGCACCCTGAGCGATGTTGGAGAGAGCGATCATAGGCCAGAGCATTGTTCCACCTGTGGAATTGATCAGCTGGAGGTCAATTGCGTTGGACATATGATGTAAACCTGTAATAACAAGCGGAGCATAGAAGAAACCAAAGACAGCACCAAACAGAACTCTGAAGTTTCCGGAGATACCAGCCATAACGAATGAAGATACCCATTCACCGACTTTCCAGCCTACAGGACCGAGGATAAAGTGAGCTGCCATTACTGCCAATAAGAGAGAGCAGAACGGAACCAGAATCATCTGTAATACCTGTGGAACGATCTTCTTGAAGAATCTTTCGAGGTATGTCAGTGTGAATGCTGCCAGGATTGCAGGAATAACCTGTGCCTGATAACCAATCATACGGAAGGATGCAAAGCCGAAATCCCAAACATAGTTCGGAGCCCATGCATCTGCAGCCATGCCAGGAACACCATAAGCGTTAACCAGCTGACCGGAGATCAATGTAAGACCGAGTACGATACCCAGCATCGGTGTTCCGCCCATCTTTCTCTGTACGGACCAGCAGATACCTACCGGGATACCTGTATGGAATACTGCTTCACCGATAATCCATAAGAATTTGTCCAAACCGGCAAGGAATGTACCGGCTTCCAGAACGACTGCTGTCTCGAGGATGTTTCTGAAACCGAGAATCAAACCTCCGCAGATGATAGC
>JAFYCG010000061.1 GCA_017539825.1 Solobacterium sp.
TACTGCCGGTATACGTAAAAGAGGACGTGTTTATGAATCGGTAGAGAAGTATTCCGTGCTGAGGGCGATGCGTGCTATTGAAAGATGTGATATAGCTTTATTCCTGATTGACGGAGAAGCAGGCATACGTGAGCAGGATAAGCACGTAGCAGGCTATGCAAGCCAGGCAGGCAAACCTGTCATCATTGTGGTAAACAAATGGGATGCCATTGAAAAGGATGACAAGACAATGTACCGTTTCACGGAAAAAATCCGTACGGAATTTGCCTATCTCAGCTATGCACCGATTCTGTATGTCAGTGCCAAAACAGGGCAGAGAGTATCAACAATTCTTCCTGAAGTCAACAGGATTTATGAAAATGCGATCCGCCGTATTCCGACGAATATACTGAATGAAGTCATTTCCGATGCCCAGTTAACAACACCGGCACCGGTTCATAACGGAAAACGATTTAAAATCTATTATGTGACACAGGTTGCCGTACAGCCTCCGTGCTTCGTGCTATCCTGTAATGATCCGAAATTACTGCATTTTTCCTATCAGAGATTTATCGAAAATGAGATGAGAAGGGCATTTGACTTTGAAGGCACACCGATCAAGATTATTGCCAGAAAGAAGGTTTCAGAATGATTGTCAGAGTATTAGGTACAGGAAGCTGGGGAACAGCCCTGGCACAGGTTCTTGCGGATAACGGTTGCGATGTCATGCAATGGGGCATTGATCCGCAAGAGGTTGATGATATCAATCATCATTGCAACAAAAAGTATTTCGATTGTGAGATCAATGAAAATCTCAAAGCATCTACGGATCTTTCCGTTGTGAAAGATGCCGATGTACTGTTATGTGCAGTTCCGGTGATTGCTTTGGAGGATGTTCTGAAAAAAGCTAGGGAATATCTGTCAAAGCCTGCTATTATCATCAATGTGGCAAAAGGTTTCCATCCGGTAACGCATCAGCGTTTAAGTGTTGTCATCCATGAAATGGTTGATCCTTCCTTCTGCAAGGCGGTAGTATCCTTAATCGGTCCATCCCATGCAGAGGAGGTCATCCTGCGCAAGCTGACAGTTGTCAATGCGGTAAGTGAAGATGAGGAAGCAGCTAAAACCATTCAGAAGTTATTTTCCAATCGCTATTTCAGGGTATACCGCAATACGGATGTAATCGGTGCTGAGATCGGTGTAGCCGTAAAAAACATCATGGCTATTGCCAGCGGGATTCTCGAAGGTGTAGGCCAGGGGGATAATGCCAAAGCTGCCTTAATGACCAGAGGCCTGGCAGAAATGACGCGTTTTGGCATCAGCCAGGGAGGAAAAGAAGAGACATATCTTGGCCTGGATGGTGTCGGGGATCTGATTGTTACCTGCACTTCCAGACATTCCCGTAATTTCATGGCCGGATACCAGATCGGAAAAGACGGCTCTGCGGAAAGATTCCTGAAAGAAAACAAGAAGACGGTTGAAGGTGTATTGTCCTGTAAAGTTGTTTATGAAGAGGCAAAAAAACAGGGTATAGAAATGCCGATTACCAATGAGGTATATCAGGTTTTATACGAAGGTAAGAAACCGGAAGAAGCCATTATGAGCTTAATGGCCAGAGAATTAAAATCCGAAGGAATGGATGCATATCAATAAAAAAAACTTGTTCATTGAACAAGTTTTTTTAGATTTATTGACCGGCTGCTTCAACTTCGTCGGCATTGAAGTAACCCATAGACGTACAGATTGTATCACTCGTGCCGCGTCCGTTTGTGAAATAGCCGCATGCTTTTACTTCCCCTGTAAAACGGTAGGGCAGACCGGCATAGTCCTTATGGTCTGATGAAACCGTTGTGACATATTCATCATCCTGGTAAATATCAGCGTAGTATTTGTTGTGTGAACCGTTGAGCCATGATGTATCCACCAGGCAGGCACCGTACATATCAATATCATTCCACGGATCGTGGAGGGAGATATTTCTTCCGCCTTCTTCTCCGCCGTTACATCCTTCCTGCGTGTACCAGCTCATGTAAACCAGTCCGTTGGATACCGAAGCAGCAAATCCGGATAATTCAGGAATGCCTCTCGTGTATGAACTGGAAGGTACCATCGGCTGATTCTGCAAGCCGGTTGCCGATACCATCGAGGAGATCATGTTACCTGAACCACTGTCGGAGGTGACATGCGGATAGGTACCTCTGATATACCGTACATCGACAACATCTTCCGGTTTCTGTACACCGCCAAGCGTATCGGGTGACATTTCTTCTTCAATATCGATAAGCAGGCTGTTGACTCTGCCCGGGATATTCAATGCACTCTTCCATGCAGGGAAATACGTGCCGGCATTTTTCACAGCCATATCATATCCGATCCATACCGCATTTGTATATTGCGATGTGCTGGAAATCATCCATTTGTCTTTTGCGGCACCTTCCGGAATACCGTAAGGCTTGCCGTCTGTTCCCCAGTCGGTTGTACCGGTTTTTGCATATACAGGATAATTTCTTTTCAGAATCTGCATGTAGTTGTAAATGCCGCCTTCAACGTTGTTCTGCATTAACAGATCAGCAAGGTAGGCACTGCCGCTGGATAATACGTCGATATTCTGATTCGGCGGGGAGATAATCTCTCCGGTGGACATCTCAATTCTTGTAATCGTATGAGGCTGGTTGTATGTACCGAGATTAATCAGTGCTGCATGTGCACCGGCCATCTCCATGACGGTAGTTTCCAGCAGGTTTCCGCCGATTGCATAGGACATATGGAATTCTTCATCGTTTGCTCTGGAAAGTCCGATGGTATTCAGATAATCGACAACTTTTTCACTGCCGATTTTTGCGACGACATTTTCCAGCGTGA
>JAFYCG010000062.1 GCA_017539825.1 Solobacterium sp.
AATGACGGCTGTAATGCAATATCCATGATGAAAGACAAGGAAGCAGTCCGTGCCTTCTGGGTTCAGATGAAAGCGAATGAGCAGGTCTCAAAAGATATCCGTTTGAAGGATATGCCTGAAGAATGGTTTACCATGCCGGAAGATGAAGCAATGAAAAACAGTCTGGTTGCTACAATAGGGGTTCTTGCCTGTAACCGGTTAATGGATGAACACAGATTTGCGGAAGCAGAAAAACAAATGGATCATTTATTATCAACGGAAACAAAGATTACAGGATTACACAAAAGCCTGATGACCTGTGATCGGGTCTATGTGGAATTGATCACCCAGAATCGTCAGGAAAAGTTAGATGCTTTAATGACCAAAGAACAAAAAGATATGATAAAGAGCATGAAAAATTTCCCTTCTGTTCTTCGTACACAGTATGCATATGCCCTTCTGGCTGAACAAGACACTGAAAAAGCCAGTCAAATCGAAAAACTGTTTAACCATTGTGCAGTCTCTTATCCTTATCCTTCAGAAATCACAGGAGAAAGAGAACTGATGCAAATCGCACGTGATCTTCGAACTGAGGCATGATCATGATACAGGAATATAAAGAGCTGATCAAATTGACAAAAAACAAGGATCAATGGAAAGAAAATATTCCCTATCTTTCTTCCTTGTTAAGAAATGAATCTGAAAAAATACAGGCAAAGGCACTCTGGATGCTTGGCGAAGCCGGTCTTCTCTATCCTATGTCCATGCACGATGTCATTCCCGAAATTGCTTCCTTTTTTGACAGTCCTTTACCTCTTTTACGTGAACGTGCCGTCAATGCCATGGGAAGAATCGGAAGAGGAAGCTATTCTGTAATAGAACCTTATTGGAAAAGCATGTTCAGATTTGCATGTGATGAAAATGCAAAGGTCAGATTAAGTTTTATCTGGGCATCAGAAAACATCGCCGCAAATACACCTGATATCTATGAGAAATACATGTCGGTTTTTGCCGGGCTTCTGTATGATGAAGATGATAAAGTCAGAATGGAGGCACCGGAAATCTTCCGAGTTCTCGGCAAACGTAAACCGAAATATGTCATGCCATATATGCAACAACTGCAAAAAATAGCGGAAACAGACAGTAATCGTGTTGTCAGAATCCACTGTTCAGGTGCAATTCAAGCAGTTTTATCCACTCAACCATAGGTTGAGTACTGAAAATCAACTATCAGTTCATGTATTCATCTGTTGAATCAGGCTATATTGAAGTCGTGAAAGGAGAAACCCGATATGGATCAGATCAAAATCGGAAAATTCATTGCATCATGCAGAAAGGAACAAGGTATGACACAGGCAGCACTGGCAGAAAAGCTCGGAATCAGTGATCGTGCTGTATCAAAATGGGAAACAGGAAAATCAATGCCGGATTCCGGAATCATGTTGGAACTATGTGACTATCTGCACATCAATGTCAATGAACTCTTATCGGGCGAAAGAATAGCTATGGAAAACTATAAAGAAAAAGCAGAAGAAAACATGATTGCTTTACAGGAAAAGAAGGACCAGGCAACAAAAGACCTAATGAAAATGGAGTTGATTTTTCTGGCAATAGCGATACTGACCATCCCTGTACATTTTGCGATTAATTATTACTTTCCTAATAACTCTAATACCGGAATGGGCCATTTAATCGTCATTGCAGGAATTATTCTGTTTATCATCTATTTCCGCAAGCATTATGAAATCAGATTGAAATAATGAAAACAGGCGTGATCATAATGGTCACGCCTGTTTTTATTACCTGTATTCCTTCAAATCTTCACGATATTCGTAATTTCCATGCAATACATTATACAAGAGTACGCCTGCTCCATAGAACAGCTCCCAATAGTTATTGTTGAACTTACGGATAACCGGCATATTTCTTTCCGGTATGTATTTCATGAAACTCTGTTTCAGCTCTTCTGTATCTGTCAGAAGATCACAGGATATGGCTAAAGTATCCGGTCCGATCATGCAGATCATCGGTGTGACAACTTTGGTGATGAATTCCACGATTCCTTCCGGTGTCCTTGCCAGCTCAAAACGGTCCTCACTGAAGTTCAACAGTTTCATATAGTTGACGCATTCTCCGACAATATCTTCCTTGCCGGTTAACAGATTTCCGTTAACAATAACACCGGCTCCACCCACAACATTGCCAAGCGGATGATAATAGACAAGAAGATTACCGCAATCACGATTGTTTGCGTAATATCCTACTGCTGCTGCATTGGCATCATTACATAAGACAAACGTACGGTTGTATCTCTTTGTAAATTCACCCACAACATCATAATCAAAGATTTTGGCAACAGGCATCGTCAGATGTCCGTTATATACATTTCCGGGAGAGACAATAGCGACACCTTTAATCTCAGGATGACGGATAAACAATACATCCAGAACATCTTCCAAGTCATGAAGATCCAGTGTTTCTTTTACGACCAAACCTCTTTCAATCGCTTCTTCCTGATTTGCGCCACGGAAGTGAATTTCATACTTACGGTTTCTTCTGATCAATGCGACTATAACAATACTGCTGTCCCATTCCGGATCATGAATATCTTCAATCACTTCTTCCACTTTTTCTTTTTTAGCGAGTTCTTCCTTGATGATGTCAATCATACGGTTGACATTGTATGTCGCAAAAACATCGGTAGGAATCTGCATGATGATCTTATCTTTTAATACTTCATTGGCTTTCTTTAAAAGATAACCGATCTGCGGTGCCAGCAATACTACATCTTTATCGATAGCTGCTTCAAATAATTCCGTATAGCTGACAGCAGAAAATTCATAATCCAGATCCAGTGTTTCTACGGCGTTATTCAGCTTTTCCGCAAAGAAGGAAGTTGTAAAACCGGAAGAACAGCTTAACAGGATTTTTGTGGTGACTTTGGATTGTGCGGATTTTAACGACTGGATCATCTCCCTGAACAACTGTTTGGCATGATCCATGTCTTTTAATTCAAAATGGAGGAAGAATAAAGGTTCTTCTGATTTCGGACTGTCAATGGTAAAAGATACAATCTCATATTCCAAATGGAAAAACTGTACATGTGCTGTCGCTACATCTGTTTCAAAATCAACAGAATCTTCATTAATTACATTTAGTTTATATGCCGGATCTGTCTGTTCAATCATCCATGCATAAAAAGCCTTGTACATTTCATTATCATTCATATTATGTCCACCTTTTTTATATTGTATCAGCTTATTGACTTTTAATATACATAGATTTTCCGGTTTCGGATAACAACCGTAAAAACAGACAGCAATCGCTGTCTGTTGAGATTCTTTGATTTAGTATTTTGAATCAGTCTCCGTCAACCGGCAACCATTCAAACACCATGTCTTCACCTGTCTCTGACTTGTCATCATGCCATGTGAATGTGCCGTCATTATTGAAGGTAACTGTGCCTGAGCCATCCTCATATTCAGGCTCCTGGCTTATCACTTCACCATTTTCACCATAAACGATAATTGACTTTACAACGTTTTTATAGGTAACGGTCAATGTTTCCATATCCATTTTTCCGTAAATATCCCATTGTGCTACCTCAGTTGCACTTCCTGCCCAATCAATAGTGATATATGCATCTTCGCCTCCGGAAGCATCTACTGTTGCATGAGCTCTGTCACACTGGTATTCACCGATAAAGTTCATCACAGGATTCTGCCAGTCCGCATCAGCTTCAAATACAGCAACATACTCTGCACTCTCATCCAGAAGCACGGTAATCTGCTCATCTGTGGAGAAATCCTCCCCGTTCTTTGTCCATTTCACGAAAATACTTCCTGCAGGTGCCCAGGCAATAAATGTATAGGTTTCCGGTTCGCCAAGATTAATAACGGCTGACTGGTATGGATACTCTGTGTCGATTGCAGGTGTTTCTTCACCCGGTGCATACTCGATGTTACCGTCTCCTTCTGTATCAATATTAACAAATATAGTTGCATCCGGTAAATCCACAACGGTAAAGTGATATGTTTCTCCGCCGTCTATCGCAAGAACCAGACCATCTTCACCTTCTTCGGTAACCGTTACGGTAATCGGATCAATCTCATCGATGGAAGTAAGTTCTCCATGCAGGGAGTTGCCTTCCTGCGGAAGTACTGCACCCCAGGAATTTTCTCCCAGCATGCATCCGACATACCAACCAGGCTCATCAATGTCATCCATATATGTGACTGTCAGCATGTTTTCATTCTCGTCTTCAAAATAACCTTGACGGCTCCATTCTGCAGCAGTCTCTTCTTTTACACTGCTTTCCTGTTTTTCACTTCCGCATGCAGCCAGTGAAAAAGTCATAGCTGTACACATTAATGCACAAATCAGTTTCTTCATTTCTGTACTCCTTCAATTTATTTCCTAATAATCGTAATCAGTATAGCAGAAATTTGAAAGATTTATATGCATTTTACCTTCTTCGTGTTTTATTTAAGCCAAAAAAACTAGCCACATGAATTACACTGATGCAGGAAAGAAATGCATCAAATACAATTCAACCAATAAGCAAGGTAACTGTAAATCCAGGTTATAGGAACAAATGTATTTTTCTCCTATAATACTCTTGCAAGCAAGGAGGAAACAAATATGGAATTAGGAAAAAAGATCAGACAGCTCCGCTTTAAAGCAGGCCTGACACAAGAACAGCTTGCGGACAAATTAGGAATCGGCCCGCAGTCAGTATCAAAATGGGAAAATGCAGTTGCAATGCCTGATATCACCACATTACCTTTATTGGCAGAAATCTTCGGTATCAGCATTGATGACTTATTTGACTTAACAAGTGAACAGCGTCTCAACAGAATCGAAAACCGTATGGATACGGAAAAAGAACTTCCGCAAGATATCTTCAGGGAATATGAAGAATTCTTAAAAGGACAGTTACAATCCGAAGAACACAAAAAACGTGCAACCAATCTGTTAGCCTATCTCTATTGGCATCGTATGAATTCCTTTGCAGAAAAAGCTGCACGTTATGCCAAAGACGCTGTAAAACTCGCACCGGGTGAAAAAGAAAGCCAGTGGATTTTACAAAAAGCTGCAGGACATGCCGCATGGGACTGGAATATCTCCAACCATACTTCAGCCATCAATTTCTATCGTGACATTGTCGAAGAAAATCCGGATACAAGACTTCCATATATGTATCTCATTGATAATCTGATTACCGATCACCGTGCCGATGAAGCAGAATACTATCTTGAACGTTTAAGCCGTTTAAAAGATACAAGACCTGTCATCAATGAAGTTTACCGTGCACATATTGCCCTTGCCCGTTTTGACGAACCAAAAGCAGATCAGATCATTGAAAATCTCTTACAGGACAATCCGGAAGACTTCAATGCTATGTTTGAAGCAGCACAATACTATGCTGAGAAATGCGACTATCAAAAGGCTATAGACCTCTATGAAAAATCCTTTGCCGCAGAAACACGCAGACCGAGATTTACAGATGAACTGATGGGAATCGCCGATATCTATCAGATTATGGGTGATTATCAAAAAGCAGCGGATACATATGACCGTATCCTTGACTTATTGAAAAACGAATGGGGTATGACAGAAGATACGGCAATAAAAGATGCAGAAAAAATAAAAGCGGAATTACTGTCTAAAACAAAACAGGCATAACGCCTGTTTTTTAGTTTATTTTGTCCATGATGACATCTTTTTTCTTTGCGATCACAATCAACAGGATAATCTGCAGAATGAAGGCAATAATCGTAAACAGATATTCTCCTCTGATTAAAAAGTGTCCCGCAATACAGTTTAATAAGATCTGTATCCAGCAGGCTATACCTACCGCAAAAATAAATTCACTTAAATATAATTTTGATCTTGCCGCAATATAAGGGATTATGCCATTAGGAACAGCAGGAATCATGCTTGCCATCGCAATGACGAAACCGGGATTATTCCTGTTCATAGCCTTTATGATCCATCCGCCCTTTTTATCAAGATTCAGTGCATCCGTAACGGATTTGCCTAATATCCTGGCAATAATAAACACAAAACCATTGCCACACACAAATCCAAGCCAGCAGGTAAGAAAAGCCTTCCACCATCCGAAGATGACTGCACCTACCACCTGTACCAGCATGCCCGGCAGTACAATGCTGACAACCTGCAAGAAACTCATCCAGAATAAAGTAAATAATCCGGTCCATTCTGATTTACCACGCAAAAAATCCAGTAACTCCTCCTGGTTATTATGTTTAAGAATAATGACGATCTCTTTTACAAACAGATAGATTGTTCTCAACAATAAAAACAAGCAGACGGATCCTGCAATAATGATCATTCCGTATAGTATTCTGCGGTATGGTTTTCTGAGTCTTTTTGCCATGTATAGTAGTATAACAGATAAAAAAATGAAAAACAGACTGTTTTTCTGTAAATCATCATTGAACATACTGATAGAAAAAGAAACATCTGAAGAGAAAGAATATATCTGTTTTTCCTGACAAAGTCACAAACTTGCTTTTTCGTGATTTATGCTGCTGATTATCAAAAACAAAGCCTCCGTCCGGAGGCTTTGCCTGTTATCTTACATCATCATATGTAACAAGTTCAACTTCATGTTCCAAAAGCCACTCTTTAACCTTTGGATCACATAACATCGCTGTTTCTTTTGCACGGTTGATCGTCAGACTTGAATTCCTTAACAGATAATCATCGATATACCCCGGATGACAAACAAATACATTCGGCATATCTTCTCTTGCATATTCCAGAATATCTTTCTGTAATGTTTCAAAAGGATCGTATTCCTTCTCCATTGATCCCATCGGCAACATCATAATCGGTTTTTTATTGAAGGTTGTCGGTGTGCCGTCAAAGCTGATTCCCTGATAAGGAAGATTATATTTTTCCGCTACGATTTCTAACGACTTAAACAGATTGATTGACAGAACCGCATGCGCTTCAAAATAGGCAGGTTCCTTACCGACAAGTTCCTTAAATCTTTTGTATTGCGCTTCGATCTCAATGACAGCTTCTTCCACAACCACAAAGTCTTCTTTGTTTTTGAAGGCTTCACGATACGTTCTTGATGATTTTAAACATCCGTTTTCATCCACCAGGGAAGGAATGTTCTTCGGATCAGAACACGGTCTTTCCAGACACATATTCGTATGCTGGCCAATGGCAATATTTGTTCCTTCCAATAATTTCAAACCATGCTCTGCAAATGGCATATTCGGCATTAATCCGGCACTGCCGATCAATCCTTCTTTAACGGATTTTTCAATACCGTAGTTTACTGCTTCACTGTAGCCGATATCATCAGCACGAATAATCAGTTTTATCATTTCTCCTCCTTCCGAATAGATTCTTGTGTTATAAATCTTGCGTCATACTCTCTTTGTACCACATCACATGTTTCCTGATACCAATGCAACATTTCCATTTTTAAACGCAGAATATCATTCTGATATTTTTCTTCATGGATTCTGTTGATCTTTTCTCTTGGATCTTCCTCTAAATTATAGAATTCATCCTTTCCGGATAAACGCATAACATATTTGTATTTCCCGTCAAAGATCATTGTTCCCTTTTCGTGTGCGGAATCATCTGCTTCTGCATTCATCTTTGCCCAGTAATCACTGCTCTTTTTCGGTCCTGCTTCACCATACTTATGGTATTCATCCGCCTGCTTTTCACATGCTCTTCTTCCGCCTTCACAAAAGACATATTGTCTGTTAGGTGTATTTCTGTTTTCAATCACCGGTCGTAAACTCTTACCGAACTGATCATGTTCCGGTGCAACCTGTGCATAATCCATGACCGTTGCATAGAAGTCAACCAGTTCTGTTAATGCAGAAGTAATACCTGTATCCACTGTTTCTGTCTTTGGCGGCTTCACCAGTAAAGGCACTCTTGTCAGAATATCTTCAAAGGAATTCTGTGCTTTTTCCGGCAAACCGAAATCACCCGCAAAATCACCATGATCGGATAAGAAGAAGATGGCGGAATCATCATAGATTCCCGCTTCTTTTAAAGCGTCAATGATCATGCCGAACATATCATCAATGTAGGCACACTGGGCAAGATATACCCTTTGCATATCCTTCCACTTTTCTTCAGGGAAATTATCAAGATCTGCAAATTCCCTGAGTTTCTGAATCATCTCGGATTTTCCTTCCGTTTCTTCGGGATGTACTCTTTCAACAATCTTATCCGGATCAATACGGTTATAATGTTCCTGATCTGTCACATAGGGAACATGCGGATTCAGCCAGCCGATAAACATGCATAGCGGTTTATCATATTCTTTTTGTTTCTTAATTCTTTCACAGGCTGCAATTGTATCTTCCATATCGGTTGTGACTTTATCCGCTACACCGATATAGTGAGAATACGGGAATTCCTCCATTACCTTCGGACCCTTCATATACGGGCCTTTTGGTATTTGCAGTTCATCAAACTGCTTTCCGAATTCACCCGGTACATTTGCGGCAATAAAATCATTTCTTGCATTCATCCATACGTTGTATCCGTTTTTTCTTAATTCTGCAAATAAAGTATCTTTACCATCATGCATCAGATAATGCATGGTTCTGTAGCCATGCACATGCGGATATAATCCGGTAAAGAAAGAACATCTGCTTGGTACGCATACCGGATTCTGACAGTATGCATGATCAAAAGATACTGCTTCTTCTGAAACAAATTGATCTAATCGAGGAGTAGATGCAGCAGGATTACCCATATGTCCCATGGTATCCCATCGCATTTCATCCGGATTGATAATAATAATATTCGGTTTCTTATTCATGCCTGCTCCTAATAATGACATAATTCGATATTGTTCTCTTTGATATATTGCATTAATTTATCATTGCACAATACATCCAGTTCTTTTAAACGGTCTGTCGAATAACTGCTCATACGGTATAATTCCAGATCACACCATCCCGGATGAACCATGATTTCGATGTCATTTCCTTTGTTTTCTTCTATTAACCGGATCATGGTTTCTACTGTAGCAGTTGAACCGCCAAACCCGGCCACAAATTTATATTGACTATATCTTCTTAATTCCAAGTTATATTCTTCTGCCAGTTTCTTTGCAACTTCCAAAGCTTCAGGTGTTGCATCATGTACATGATGATGGGAATCCAGATGTGTAGGCAGATGTCCTGCTACGGTAATATATCTTTCTATCTGTGCCTTCCATTCCTCATAGATCTCCTCATAATCCGGATTCTTTTCCCAGATGGTTTTAGATCCTCTGTAGAATTCTCCTGTTTCCGGATTGGTCAAAGTTTTATTTGCGGTTAAAGGTTTTCCTAATGTCAGTGTCAGATGAACCCCGATACCAAGCCCCGGATAATTCTTCGCCATATCCATTGCTTTTTCAAAGTATTTTGAATTTGTCAGTGCTGTTGTTGAACGTAAAATGCCATCCGTATAACCTTGAAATATCCCCATGGTATTGGCCATGGTATAACCAAGATCATCCCCGTTTATCACAAGTTTCATATGTATTTCCTTCCTAGAATAATTTTGATGCAAGCATTGCCACTAACGGCAAAGAAAGCAAGCATAATACAGTAGACATACATACCTGTTCGATTGCCATCTTATGGTCTTTATCATACTGTCTTGCAAAGATTGCAACATTGGACCCTACCGGTGAAGCACATGCAATTAAGATCGCCATCTTCATTGTCGTATTGCCGACAGGCATAACTTTTAAAACCAGAACAGTCAGAACAGGTATGATCAACAACCTGCATACTGATACCAGATAATTCTCATTTCTCTTCAACATATCCATGATATTTGCCTGTGCCAGATAAATACCGGATACTACCATGGCTAACGGTGTATTCATACCGGTGATGGTATTTAAAACCGTAATTGCCATATCCGGTACTTTTATACCGCTCAGAAATATCAGCAAACCGATCAGAACCGATATAACTATAGGATTGGTGATGATTTTCTTTACAGACATCGCACTTTTGTCTCCGGTCAGAAAGAATACACCTAATGTCCACTGTAAAAGATTAACTAAAACAATCATCATGGAGATATAGAATACTGCTTCAGAACCAAGTGTACCCGTGATTAACGGAATACCGATAAACGCTGCATTGGAGAAGGAACTCGAGAAACACGATACACCGTTCTTTTTCCCAAACATCACCATCGATACAACAACCGCAATCAACATAGCAGCTGCAGCCAGTACAAAGGAATGTGTTAATTCCAATACCTTTTCCGATGTTTTTTCTATACAGAAGGTTTTGATGACAACAGAAGGAATAACGACATATAAGAGAATTGTACCAAGTTCTTTTGATCCCTGATCCGTAACCATCTTTCTTTTGTATAAAATAATACCTACTGCCATCAGCAGAAACATCATCAGTATCTGTTTCGCCAATAATACTGCAATACTCATAAGTAAACTCCTTTAAACAATTATAATGGATAATTCTTAATGCATTCTACATGTTTTTTCGTATCAAACACTGTCTGTGCAACAGCACAACACGCTGATTAAACTGTCACAATAATATCCTTCATTTTTTTATCTTTAATCTTTTTGTAAATTCTTGATTCACAGTTAGCACAATGTTATTATAAAAATGCAATTATACATAATTTACAGGAGGTAAATAATTATGGGATTAATTTTAGCAGCACTTAGTGCAGCAGGATCCACAATGAGGGATCAGTGGAAGGAATATTTCTATTGTGAAGCCCTTCCGAGTGACACCATTGCCGTAAAAGGAAAAAAGAAAGTTCAGGGTTTTTCCTCCAATTCAGGTAATGACAACATCATTTCCGATGGCTCTGTTATCGCAGTTGCAGACGGTCAGTGCATGCTCATTGTTGAGCAGGGACAGGTAGTTGATATCTGTGCTGAACCAGGCGAATATAAATATGATTCCAAAACACAGCCATCCCTCTTCACAGGTTCTTTAGGCGAAGGCGTCAAGAATGTCTTTGCGGAAATCGGTAAGAGATTCACATTCGGCGGACAGCCGGCAACAGACCAGAGAGTTTACTACTTCAACACAAAAGAACTCGTTGGCAACAAATACGGAACAGCTTCACCTGTACCATTCAGAGTTGTTGATCAGAGAGCAGGTATTGATATTGATATCAATGTCAAGTGCTTCGGTGAATACAGCCTGAAAGTTTCCGATCCGGTATTATTCTATACAAACGTATGCGGAAACTTCGCAAATGAATACAAGGTTTCACAGATCAGTGACCAGCTGAGATCCGAACTCTTGACAAAGCTTCAGCCTGCATTCGGTAAGATCTCCGACATGGGCATTCGTTACAGCTCCATCGTTAACCATACAGAAGAACTCGGCAAGGCATTGAATGAAGCTCTTTCTGCTGAATGGCGTGACAAGAGAGGTATCGAAATCGTATCCTTCGGCGTATCCAGCCTCAAGGCAGATGAAGAAGACGAAAAGATGCTCAAAGAAATGCAGAAGGCTGCAGCTTACACAAACCAGAACCTGGCAAATGCAGCTGTTATCAATGCAGCTACAAATGCTATGCAGGATGCAGCAAACAATCCTGGCGGAGCAGCAATCGGCTTCATGAACATGAACATGGCACAACAGGCAGCAAGCTCACTGATTCAGCCAACACAGCAGGCACCTGCAGCTCCTGCAGCACCGGTTAACGGCTGGACATGCCCGAAATGCGGACAAGTCAACACAGGTAATTTCTGCGGTCAGTGCGGAACACCGAAACCTGTTTCCAACAAGTGGATCTGCCCACAATGCGGTAAAGAGAACGAAGGCAACTTCTGCGGTCAGTGCGGAACAAAGAAGCCTGAATAATCTGATATCCATCCAGAAACCTGGAGAAATCCAGGTTTCTTTAAACTAAGAAAGAAAGGTGGTGTTGAATGGCAGACCAAATTACGAATTATCAGTGTCCTGCTTGCGGAGGTCCTCTCCATTTCGACTCAGAAACCCAAAAACTTAAATGTGATTACTGTGGATCAACATTTACCGTTGCAGAAATAACCGAACAGTATCAGGATAAAATTGATATTGCGGCAGAACAGCCTACATTAAATGAAGAAGCTGCAGAAGTATTACAGTGGACAGAAGAAGAAAAGAAACACTTACGTGCTTACTCCTGCCCATCCTGTGGTGCACAGTTAATCTGTGATGAACATACCGCAGCAACAAGCTGTCCGTATTGCGGCAATCCGACAGTTGTCCCTGCACAATTCAGCGGTGCTTTAAAGCCGGACTATGTCATTCCGTTTAAACTGAATAAACAGCAGGCAGTTGAAAAACTGTCTTCCTACTACAAAGGAAAACCGTTATTGCCGAGTGCTTTCAGCAACAATAACCATATTCAGGAGATTAAAGGTGTCTATGTACCTTTCTGGCTGTATGACGGAGAAGCAGATGCACGTCTGACCTTCCACGGTACAAGAATTCATACCCAGACAAGGGGTGATGATATCATCACTATCACGGAACATTATCAGCTTGTCAGAAACGGTACGGTTGAATTCAATAAAGTTCCTGCTGACGCTTCCAGTAAAATGCCGGATGAGCTCATGGATGCAATTGAACCATTCAACTATAACGAGATGGTTCCGTTCAATATCAGTTACTTACCGGGTTATCTTGCAGATAAGTATGATGTCAGTTCCGAAGAAGACGCAAGACGTGTTGATGTACGCATGAAAAACACAGCGATTCAGAAAATCTCACAGACGGTCACCGGATATTCCAGTGTTACACCGGAACAGCAGCATGTTCACATTCTTCCGGAAAAGGTGCATTATGCATTCCTGCCGGTATGGATGCTGTCAGCAAAATGGAACGGAAATAACTATCTGTTTGCGATGAACGGACAGACCGGAAAGTTCGTCGGTGACCTTCCTGTTGACAATAAGAAGTTCGCTCTGTACTTCATTCTGATAACAGCTGCTCTTGTCTTAGTCATTGGTTTTTTAACATGGCAGTTTATCTGAGGTGCTTATGAAAAGAATAATCAGAGTTTTATTGGCACTGCTGATCAGTGTATTCCTGTTTCCTTTAGCAATTAAAGCAGACAGTACAGAATATGTCAGAGATGAATACGGATTGTTGACACAATCTGAAGTAGACCAACTGAATGCTTACGCTGCAGAGGTTGCAGACAAGTATAACTGTGGTGTATATGTCAGAGTATTCAATGATATGGGAAGTGCATACGATATTGAATCCTTTGCCGAAAGCGTTTATAAAGAAGAAAACCTCGGACTTGGTGCAGAACAGAATGGTGTCATGCTGATTCTGAGCATGTCCGGAAGAGATTACGATATCCTTGCCTATGGCGATAATGCCCATTTCGCCTTTACCGATTATGCTAAGGATCAGATGGCAAATGCAGTTGTTTCCGATATGAGTGACGGTGACTTCTACGGTGCATTCAGAAAATTCATCGATATCGCTGAAGAAGATCTCGAAGCATTGGCACAAGGTGAACCTGTTGATACATGGATTCCGGATGAACAGTATGAACCGGATCCCGAAGCAGAGGAAGCTGCAAAGAGAAGCATGCGTATGGGTATCACAGGTGTCTCAGCACCGATTATCTCATTATTGACATGTTTAGGATTAAAATCCAAAAACAAGACAGCACATATCGCTACCGAAGCAAATCAGTATATCCCGAAGAACGGTATCCATTTAACCGCACATCATGATCACTTCCTGTACAGGAACCAGACGATTCAGCATATTAACAGAGATCGTGATTCAGGCGGTGGCGGAGGCCATTTCGGCGGAACAACGGTTAACAGCGGCGGCTTCTCCCATCACAGTG
>JAFYCG010000063.1 GCA_017539825.1 Solobacterium sp.
CAGACCAGCATGGCGGAAACATATATGAAATGATGAAAGAAGGCTTCTCGAGAGCATAACACTCTTGGAAGCCTTTTTACCTACCCTGTGAACAGTAACCGCTCCTGCAAGTTGTACGAGCAGGAATACAAAAAACCATCTGCCTTGTGGTAAAATATTTCATGGTAATTATCTCCTGAACAAAGATATTTTACCAAAAAAGCATCAAAAACCTGGTTTTTGATGCTTTTACATATTCTTTCTATGATTTTTGAGATCAGGGGTTTTTCGACAGCCCCTATTTTATTCCGTATTTGATCAAATCATGTATTTCTTTGAAAAACAGATCAGGATACTGTAATGCCATGCCGCCATGGCCGACATTTTCAAATTTCCTAAAAACTGTATTCGGGAAATGTTTCTGAATATAGGCAATATCCCATTTACGGTCTTTTTCCTCCTTGTCCGCATACCAGTAAAAAATCTTTTTGCATTGTGTACTGATCTTTGGCGGCATGGAGTAATTGTTGCAGGAATCAAACGTATTCCAGATGGTTTTATAGCTGACAGTTTTCATCAGATTACCAAGATATTCTATGTCCTCTTTTGACAATTCATCTGTAGAAAATGCCTTTTCCAAAACCCTTGCTCCACCCAGTTTTCCTATTGAAACCATGAGAAAATCTCTTAATGCAATTCCTCTGGTAATTAACCACGGTAACTGATACGGGGTAATTGCTCCATCCAGTATGGCAGATTGAATATCCAGGTGATGATTGGCGAGAAGCCTTACGACAACGCTGCCTCCCATAGAACATCCGTATACACAATCAATTTTTGCATATCTTCTTTCCAGAAACCAGTTTTCCAGCTCTTCGGCAATTTCTTCTATGCTGCTGAAATCCTGTCTGTTTTCAGGATCATAACCAGGTAGTGCAGGAATTACCAGATGATACTCTTTTTCCAATAAAGGTATGACCCTTTCAAAATAATCCCACATAACCATGGAAGGATGAATCAGCAAAATGATCTTCTGATTATCTTTTCCGAATTCATGTATTATCATAGAATCTCCTCAGTTAGTTATATCTAACAGCATTATATCATAAAATGACGATTGACATGTAAAAGACAGGTAAATCATATACATGATCGCCTGTCTTTAATACATTTCTGTTATCACAAGGATTACTTACAGTTTTTCTGCAATAATGATGCAGTTAGAATCCGGGAAAGGAATAATATCTTCCGAGATCGGATCAACCAGCTCCACTAACGGGGATAAATGTTCCGGATAACCGGGCTCTAAGAACGAGTCCGCACGCAATATCTTGAACCCCATTTTCTCAAACAATTCGATAAAATCCTTGATTTCATAATAGCCGAAACACTCCTGTACTTCATGTGCATAAGATTCCTTTCCCCATGTGTAGGTATATAGAAATTCTCTGCCGAAATTGATATCCGTGATGACATATTGTTCTTTATCATCTATATGAAGCACTTTCCGATCATCTGTCAGTTCATGATCCATTCCTCTGAAATCCGACAGATACTGTTTGAAGAAAGGCAATCCATCCTTTGTCTTGAAATGAATTTTTATGTGTTCACTCCCGGGTGTTTTGATTCCGTCACGAATGATAATCCTGCCACCTTTGTTCAATGAATCTGCGGCATTCCGTAAAGCTCTTCTGATGGATTCATAGTCAAACAATCCATTGCCAAGATCGGTATAGGAATAGATTTCATGGATAATTGAGGAAAACAGAATGGTATCCACCTTTTCATTAAATACACCTTCTACAAAGTTATGCTTACAGCACAGCCAGTGTCTTCCTTCCTCTGCCTTCTTCTTTTCCAAAGCAAGGATGACATTGGTGGAAATATCCGTTCCGATGATGGTTTTATGGGGATATTTATCTTCCAATGCATTCAGAAGAACACCTCCGCCTGAACCTACATCCACAACCTTCTCACCTTTTACATATTCCAGAATGGAAAGCTTTGTGCTTGTTTCTGTAGCATTCATTGTCTGCAAATATTTTTCCTCATTGTTCAATCTGTCAAAGGCATCCCTGCGGAAACCAAATGTATCAAACAACAATGTGATGCATTTTTCATAGGAAAGCAGATGTGATCTTTCCGCTTCAACACAGAATTCAATCATCTTTTCACATACCGGTGTAAAATGTACACCTGCTTCTAAAAAGATGCCTTTCTTTATAAATGTGAGAAGCACATGTTCCTGATAAGAGGAAGGATCTGCAATGTATTTTTCCAGAATTCTCTGCTTGTATGTGTTGATGTGTTTCTTGCCTTCATAGTCATAGTAGATCTCATCGGCTAACGGCTTGAAATTGATGTGGCGGATATTGTTGTCAGAAGAAATTGATTCTATTGCTTTTTGTACAATTCTATAAGCACCGTTCATGCCGAAAGGTTCCAAAGCGGATTGGAAATACCAAAGATCATATTTCGGAAAAACAGAATCCTTGAAAAAATCAATTGCTTTTTCATCCGGCATGCCGTTATTTGGCAACAGGCGATGCAGCCTTTCTGCACTTTCCAGTTCAGTAAATTTCTCTTCGTAGATATCTTCCCCAAAGGATCTGATCCTGTCTTTGACATTCATGTATATCTCTTGGGAAACGGCTTCAATAATACACCGGTTCAGGATTTCAATGATTCTGCAGAATCTGTCTTTTGACATAACATCTTTCAGTAATACAAGATCCCGGCTGCTTTCCATGCGGCATTCACCCCTGATAAACTGTCCGGCAAGACCATGTGTTTTGATGAGAATATATACAGGATCAATCCCATTGGATTGCGGTTCCGTATGATCCAGGTAAATCATTGCCGAAGCTTCATTGTGGATTTCTAACGGATATCCCCTTTTTCTCCATCTTTGCCTGTCTTCTGTTGAACCGGCTTTGGCAACTTCCGACCAGCACAAAACCGAACGGATCATCCGATAGTCTTCCGCAGAGATGTCTTTCACCTCATCCAGTATATCCAGTGTGCGCATGACATACTGCAGTACTGCATTGTTCTTTTTATCTGCCATTTTTTCAATTCTTTCGGCATTCCAGTAATACTCTGCTCCGGCTACAAGATATTGCAGCCACGGAAGATATGACATTTCCTTTTTCACTGTTATTCCGTCTTCTTCAAAGTAACGTTCCCGATTCAGCATAACAATTCTCCCTTGCCACTATTTTATCAGAAAAAATGTCGGGTAATTCCCGACATTGCATTACTTTTTGCCAAGCAGTAAAGCTGATCCTTTCAACATAAGCAGTTTCGCTTCCTTTTCACTCATAAACGTTCCGTCTGTGGTAGAGATCAGCTGTACATCTTCATAGCCTTCCGCTTTTAATTCTTCGACAAACTTCTGCATATCTCCGTATCTTTCCGGTGACATCAGATCATGAATCGCAAAGGTCCCGCCTTTCTTTAATACGCGCAATGTTTCTTTCAGGAGCTTCTGCTTGTTTTTTCCGGTGATGTTATGATAAACATAATTGGATACTACCGCATCAAAGGTTTCATCTGCAAAATCCAATTTTATCGCATTGCCGTTTTGGAAGGATGCATTGGTAACACCTTCTGCTTTTGCATTGGCATCACACCTTTTCTTGCTGAAGGAAGCATATTCCGGCCCCCATGGATCAATGCCGATGACTTTTGCCTGTGGATTTCTTTTTGCCACGGCAATGGCCAATGCCCCGGATCCTGTTCCGACATCCAGACATGTTTCTCCTTCCTGCAAATGCACATGATCCGCAATGCCCTCAATGATCTGTTTGGAAAGTTTTCTTTCCCCGTCATAGGAGAATTTGTCATGGGCATATACGCACCAGGCCGTCCATGCCCCGCAACCGGCTGCTCCTGCAGCTAATATACCGGTTAAAGTGTTTTTTACAACCGGTTTTAGTTCCTTTCCGATGACTTGTGTGCAAACCGCTCCTGTAGCCAATACTGCTGTTCCTGCCGCAAAACCATAGATCATGCCTTTCGGTACCCAGTTTTTGTAATCTGCCTGCATCTGTTTCTCCTTCTTTCCGATATAAAAATCACAACGTTCTCCGCCTGTACCGATTGTCTGTGTACGTCTGAATTCCAGACCGGGTAAATTACCGTACGTTCGAACATCATTATCACAATAGATCTTATTGATTTCAGGACAGCCAAGCAATGTCAGATATTTGTGATACGGGCAGGCAAGAATATCCATTCTGTAAGCATCCTTTTCTTTCGGATAAAATTGATTTTTAAAACCTGTTTTCTCAGAGAACATCTTTTTGGTAAGAGGATCCCATATCCTGATAAACAGATCTTTCATTCCCGGGATCTGCATCATCTTTCCGATCTTTTCCCCCAT
Organism: Solobacterium sp.; assembly: GCA_017539825.1. GTDB lineage: Bacteria > Bacillota_I > Bacilli_A > Erysipelotrichales > Erysipelotrichaceae > Bulleidia. The sequence goes on from JAFYCG010000063.1 coordinate 4,364, forward strand.
TGGTTTTGTATTACGGATCGCCGCTGTTTCAAGAATATCATATGCCTCTTCCTGACCGATCTTTTCTTTCATACAGAGATAGACCGCTGCAGAAGGAAAGATAAAACCATAGGCATGCAGCTTATCTGCTTCGGGAATATCCGCATACGTATTCAGAATCTCTTCCAGTTTTTTTATAGAGGCATTCCAGATTTCTTCGCTTTGTTTTTTCGGAAGCCTTTCATCCATGACTTCTTTAATCCATTGTTTTTTCTCTAATAGTTTTTCTGCCTGATTCATACTTACCACTCCTCTATCATTCTTGTCAGATTCCGATCAATATCAATTCTTGTTTTCATACATTCATTCGGATGCTTTTTCGCATCACGAAACAACATTCCCAAAACTGTCTTTTCCCCGAACGGAAGCACCATCTTCAAAAGAGATTCCGGAAAGATAAAATGTGTTCCGTGTATATACAACAAAGATTCCCATGTACATTCATGAGGAAGGGTCCGTAATCTTTCTTCCATCCGTTGTATATATTTGCATGTATCCCAAAGAACATCATCCTTCGCCCCGACAAAAATGATCTTTCCTTTTATTCTTTCTACTTTGATCTTTTCCTCTTCCTGTAATGGATGCAATCTTTCGGATTCATTGAACATGTTGATGGATGAAATAAAATTCCCGCTTCCTTTTGTCTCTTCCTGTATCTTCTGCCAATACTCCGGATGACGATAAGCATACGGAAGATATGGCAGTGGTTTGCCTTGATAGGAAACGGAAGATTCATTGTCTCCCGGTCTTTCATGCATGCCGTCTTTTCCATCCTGATAGAAACCTTCCATGACAAAATCACTCGGGGATAAGGCAATGGTCAGGGTAATATCCGGATAATAGGAAGAAGCCACTAATGCCAGCATCCCTGTTGTCGAGGCACCGATGATGCCGATTTTCTCTGTTCCCTTTTCATGCAGAACAGAAATCGCTTTTTCAAACCGTTCCAGCGGATAATTGTGATGACCGTAATCTTTTTTATCTGCGGACATGGTCAGCACATGACAGCCTCTTTGTATCAGCCATTTTGCAGCTGTTGTTGCCAGAAGATCCGTGGAAGAATCACCGATCATTGCGATCATTGCCTTTTGA
>JAFYCG010000064.1 GCA_017539825.1 Solobacterium sp.
GATCCTTCCAGCATTTTTCTGCATAATTTCACAGGATATGTATTAATCGCAACAGATTTAAAACCATATTCTTTGGCTTCATCGCATAATCTTTGAAAATCTTCTGTTGTTGCATATGGTTTCAAATTGGTATGATCAATCATCCCCGCTACATTTTTAACTGTATATTTCATAAAAACCTCTTTATTAACTTCTTACAATTCCATCAAAAATACTTTTACCGTATCTTCGAAAAAAGTATAGATGGATATTCACTAAAAAATCTACTCTGATTACATTCAAAGCGCAAAAAAAACCATTTCGAAATACTAATTTTTTTTTGATTATTTCTTACATTCTTTCGTCAATCACGGAGAATACCTGATTCATTTACCGGTAAGCTTACAATACTTATAAGATCAGATAATCTTCTTTTCTTTTCCTTCAATAAAGAGAGAATCATTCAGAAATTCTTTTATTGCAGGAAGTGCTTTATTTCCGGCAATACGTCCGATCTGATATACCCTTTCAAGTTCCATCGGATCATTTTCTGTTCTTTTAATGCCTAAAGTTTCCGGAGGACGGATCACAAAAGCTTCTCCTCTTTGTTCCCTTTCCTTAATATCCTGCATCTGCTGATTGTACTTTATATGTCTTACATTCATGGCTTCTGCAACAGCAGGATATTCCTTCAGCATGATTTTCATGAGCGGAACCATTGGACTTTTCTTTTTTATATAATCCTCAGGCTGTGTGAGTATGATGACATTGCGGTTATAACCGATACTTTCCATATAGGCATAGGGAACAGAATCTGAGATTCCCCCGTCTAACAATACATATCCATCCACATTTACCGGTCTTGATACAAGGGGCATGGATGCCGATGCCTGCATCCATTTCATATCTACATCTCCCCCGTCTGTGCATTTATGATACACACATTTACCGGTTTTAATATCTGTAGCTCCTACATAGAATTCCATCGGATTGTTTTTGAATGTTTCCGTATCAAAAGGATCCAATATACCCGGTAATAACCTGTAACAGAAATCTTCACCATAAAAATCACCCGTTTTAATGAGTGAACGGATACTGCCGAATCTTGGATCTCTTCCATAAGTTTTATTGTAACGAAGGGGTCTGCCGATCTGTTTAGACTTGTAGTTGCATCCGAATACTGCTCCTGCAGATATTCCCGCACCACCGTCGAATCGGATATCATTCTCCATCAGAACATCCATGACACCGCACGTAAACAAACCGCGCATGGCACCGCCTTCCATGATTAATCCTGTTTTATACATACATTTCCTTTCAGTTTTTATCATCTTTATACCTTCCATGATAGAAAGATTTTTGACAGACTGTTACAGGTCATTGTTCTTTCTGTCACGATGTGTAAAATGCCATGATTGCATACACACTTTTTTTATATATATTTTAACTACCTGAAAGTCAAGAAAAACCGATCGAAATGCATAAAATCTATCAGTATTTCGTTTACGTCCTGAAGCGGATCAATGCAGTATAGTAAATAATGTCCGTAATACAACACATGATTCTAAACATTGCATCAATTCTGCTTTTCGCATATAATCTGCGCTGAAGGAGCATTTCATGCAAATAAAAACCCCTGTTTACGATTTTGTGACGGAATATCTGGAAAAAGATATGAGCCGTCTGCATATGCCCGGTCATAAAGGGCAGAATATTCTGGGTTGTGAAGCCCGTGATATAACCGAGATTGAAGGCGCAGATTATCTTCTTGATCCCGATGGTATTATTACCGAAAGTGAAGCAATTGCTTCACATCTTTTTGATACTGCCTGTACCATTTACAGTACGGAAGGTTCCACACTGGCTATGAAAGCTATGCTCAGGCTTGCGATGATGTGTTCTGATTCGTATCGTTCCAATCGTAAATTCCGTATCCTTGCTGCTCGAAATGTTCATGAGAGTTTTGTCCATGCCTGTGCCCTGCTTGATATTGATGCAGAATGGCTGTATGGAGAAGATTCTGAGTCCATTTGCCAATGTCGTATTACACCGGAAGGATTACGTACAGCTTTGGATGCAATGAAAGAAAAACCGGATGCGGTATTTGTAACCTCACCCGATTATCTTGGCAATATGGCAGATATTCACGGATTAGCGGAAGTATGTCATGAACGGGATATATTGGTACTGGTGGACAATGCCCATGGTGCATATCTGCATTTTCTTCCGAAATCTCTTCATCCTATCGATCTTGGTGCAGATCTGTGTTGTGATTCCGCTCATAAAACTTTACCGGTATTAACCGGAGGAGCTTATCTGCACATCTCAAAAAGAATGGCAGAAAGATATGACAATCTTTACAGAGATGCAAAACGAGCAATGTCCCTGTTCTCTTCTACCAGCCCTTCTTACCTGATTCTACAGTCTCTGGATTTATGCAATGCCTATCTTGCGAATGATTTTCGCAAACAATTGAATGATACCTGTCATCAGATCTCAGCTTTAAAAGATGAACTTGATCAATACAACATTCATACAGAACTGTATGAACCTTTAAAACTGCTTGTGGATTGTGCCTCACTCGGATTGACCGGTACACAGACAGCTGCATATCTGCGTAACAGACACATTGAATGTGAGTATGCCGATCACTATGATCTGGTACTGATGATCACCCCCCAAAATGATATTCAGGATCTGACACGCATCAAAGAAGCATTGAAGGAATTATCCGGAAACAAAACAGTATTACAACGTGAATTTCCCATCCTTCCCAAACCTAAACAAGCCTGCAGTATCCGTGAAGCAATCCTTTCTCCATCTGTAAGAGTACCCGTAGAAGAAGCCGAAGGATTGGTCTGTGCATCTGCATCCGTCAGCTATCCGCCTGCAGTACCTGTTGCAATCAGCGGTGAACTGATCACCGAGCAGATGATCCATGTCATGAAATGGTATGGCATACAGGAAGTTGATGTCATAAAAAGATAAAAACGTCGTTATTCTAAACGGCGTTTTTTTCGTACAGCTATTTGATTTCCTGTCCGTCTCTTCCGAAGATTCTGTGAATGAAACGGTATGTATTTTCAATCTGCCATGCTTCCTGATAGTTAGGTAATGCATGTTTTGTATCTCTGACAAGTTCAAATGTTACATCAACACCTGCTTTGTCTAAGGCATCATAATATCTGACAGAGTTGGAACGAGGAATGATATTGTCAAATTCACTGTGGAGTACATAGAAAGGAGGAGTATCTTTATTGATGCCATCCAGTGGTTTTGGATACTTGTTGATCTCATCAATTAATTCCTGACCCTTCTTGCCGAAGATGATCTCTTCCAGCATAATCTCGTTCGGATCATTTTTCGCTACACGGTCTCTGTATGTTTCAGCAAGATCACACATTGCCCAATAGTCAATGACACCGATGACAGAAGCATCTGCATCATAATTGCATTCAGGATCATTGTATTCGCCGCTCTTTCCGTAAGCGCCAACCAGACACGCAAGATAGGAACCATGTGTTTCACCCCAGACAATAAACTTCTCAGGATCAAGGCCGTATTCTGCAGCGTGAACTTTCAGATAGCGGATCGCACTTGTAACATCATAAATCATTGCCGGGAACTTAGCTTCGCCTGCCAGTCTGTAGTTAACACAAGCCAGAGCATAACCATAACGAAGTCCCTGTAAAAGCGGATTGATATGTCTGGATTTGTCACCCTGTTTTAAACCACCTCCGTGAATATAAACAATTGTCGGATATGGTTTTTCACCCTTAACAGGTGTGAATACATCAAGTACCTGATCCTCGGATTTATTTCCATAAGGAACATTTAATGTGCTGTTTGCGACACCGTCCAGGATATATTCTCTTTTGTATGTTGAATCGTCTTTTGTCTGATAATGAATATACTGCATATTTATTTCCTCCTATATACATGCAAATGTCACCGGCTTATTAACCGGAATCTCTGATATTTTTTCTAACTGATCGTTATCTGTTTTGTATACTTCAATCACATTCTGATCGGTGCAGGCTACATACAGCCTGTTTTTTCTGAACAGAACATCCCTCGGCATGGAACCACACTGTTTTTTTGTCAGCAGCTGTAAAGAACCGTCTTTCTGTATTCTGTAATAATACAGGGTATCTTCTCCTCGCAAGCTTGCACATAAACGCTTCCCGTCTTCGGAAATACTGTTAGCTCCGGAAAAACATGAATCTTTATTATCCATGTTTTCTACATCCTGGATATGGAATGTACCATTGGCATAATCCAGTACATAGATGCGGTTTGTCCTTTCGGTATTCAAATAGAATCTTTCTGAATATGCCGAATAGGGCATGAGACGGATATTCTCATCCGGAAAATCTTTCGTGCTGATCATCTGCAGCTTTCCGTTTTCCGCTTTATACAGGTAAATCTGTTGAAATCCGTTGTCTACCGTAAATACGTATTTTTCATCTGGTGTTATCCCGGCATAATGTGACCGTCCATGGCACTTATAGATCTTGCGGTTATGAACACTGACATCGGATTCTTTATGTGTGTTCCTGTCGTATACTGCATCCACACCATCAGAGAAGCTTGCAAGGATAAGCTGATCGTGATAGATTGTGCCATGTGAATAGAAATGCTTTACTTCATATGTTCCATCAAGAACATAGGTATCTTCCTTCTTTTTAAACTCCATGATCAGGTTCTTTTCCGTCTGTACCGGAACATACAGGACGTCTTTGTATTCGATACAGAAGTTGCATTTACCCGGAACCTTTATATAATCCAGAGAATAGGAAGAATCCTTTTCCGTTATGATGGTTATTCCTCGATCAGCATCACTGTCACCATATGCGGTGCATAATATTCTCTCCATCACAAACCTCTCGTTTTCTAATCAGTCGTTTCCTTCCCCGAAGAAGATTCCTGCTTCTTTTCTGGCATTTTCCATGAGCTTCATTGTATTCAGTGTTTTTTCAAGAAGTTCATAGGTCTTTTCTGTTTCCTTGTTTTCGATCATCTTGTCGATATTTCTGAACATATGTTCCCTGCTGTCAGTGTATTCAATCACATTGATTCTGACAGGTTCTTCACCATTCATGATCAGGTAAACATTCTTCAGATCGGAAGGTATTCCATCGATACGGATATATCCTTTTGTTCCCTGGATGAAAGCCTGCTGCTGTCCTGCACAGTCTTTCGCTGTGGAACTGATTACCTTTGTATCACCGTAATCCATCACCACAACACCGGATACATCAATGCCGTTATATCCTTTATTCGCATAGTATTTGCAGGATGCCGGTGTACCGAGCAGATGCTCGATCAATGACAGGTTGTAAACATTCAGATCGTACAGAGCTCCTCCTGCCAGTTCTACAGAAAATACCGGAAGGATCTCTCCAGCAAGATATTTATCATATCTTCTGGAATACTGTGTATAGTAGAAGCTTGCAATTTTGACATCACCGATCTTTGCGACTGCTTCCTGTAATGGTTCAAGGTTCTCACTGTAACGGGCAGGTATGCAGTCAAACAACATGACACCTTTTTCTTTTGCCAGATCACAGAGTTCCTTTGCCTGTGCATATGTTGTGGTAAACGGTTTTTCACAGATA
>JAFYCG010000065.1 GCA_017539825.1 Solobacterium sp.
AAAGTGTCACATATGGAACATGCAGATATTCTTCCAGCTGTTTTTGAAATTTTTTATGTTTTTCCCCCATATTCGTCAACATATGAGTATCCCAGATATCTTTGATTTCTTCACAATATTCTTCAAAATCCGGCATTGACGAACGTGTTACATAGATTGACATGTTCCCTCCACTATCAAACAGACTCCAAAAAGCCTTTTTACATTATAATGCATAATATAATTTTTTTCAGTATATTTTTTGGAATATATCCAAATTTAACCTGTTTTTCCCGAAAACTTAATCCAAAAGGGCAATTATAAATTATGATTATCCGATAAACCGTTTGCTTTTGTTTCGGAATATTATATATAGTATGTTAAAATAGTAACCGCAAAAGAGGGTATCTTTCATGAAACAAAAGAAAGTATTGATATTAGGAGCCAATCCTGAAACCACCAGCCTTGTATTGAAGGCAAAAGAAATGGGTCTCTATACCATAGTGACTGATTATAATCCCAATGCCTATGCCAAAGCATTTGCCGATCAGGCCATCAACATTAATGCCATTGATGTGGATGCCTTAATCAGCTTTGCCAAAAAAGAAAAGGTTGATGCCGTGCTTGTAGGCGTAGCAGAAGCCCTTCTTCCGGCTTATTATGAAATATGCAAAGGATTAAATATGCCTGCCTATTCCGATCTGGAAACTTTTGAAATTATGGGAAGAAAGGATTACTTCAAGCAGAAATGCAGGGAATTCAATGTCCCGACGATCCGGGAATACGAAAGAGACAATGTCACCTTTCCGGTAGTGATAAAACCTGTAGACAGCTGCAGTTCCAAAGGAATCCGCATTTGTTACACAGAAGAAGAATTAACCCCTGCAATAGATTATGCCCTATCCTTTTCCAAATCCGGAAAGTATCTGATTGAAGAATACATGACCGGAGATGAAGTGATATCCTATTATGTGATGCAGGATGGCAATCCGATCTTTGTCGGTATGTGTGACAGATACACATACAAACAAAAGGATCTTGTTCAGTTGCCTACTTCTTATATCTATCCTTCACGGCATATTGATTCCTACATGAAGAATACAGATCCCGGTGTGAAAGAGATGATAAAAGGTCTGCACCTGAATAACGGATCTATCTTCTTCCAGTGCTTTGTCGATCAGGATGGCATAGTAAGGATTTATGAACCCGGTTATCGTTTAAACGGTGCACAGGAACATTTAATCATCTCCAGAGTTTCCGGTATTGATGCGAAAGAGCTGTACATCAATTATGCGTTAAACGGGAAAGTATCTGATCAAGATCTTGCACCATTAGCCAACCCGAAACCTTCACAAATCAGCTGTAAACTGTCTCCGCTGGTAAGGCTCGGTGAAATCAGCGAATTGCAGGGACTGGATGAAATCCAGAAACTCCCGGATGTCGTATCCGTTAATCCAAGCTATCGCAATGGTGAGATTGTTGAGGGAGAAGGCACTTTGAAACAGATTGTCTGCCGTTTCTTTATCGTTTCCGAAACAAAAGATGATCTGGTGAATACCATCAGAAAGATCGATGAACTGTTCCATGTATTGGATCAGGACGGAAACGATATGATTATCGGCAGATTTGATCCGCAGATTATTTATGAATTATACTAAGGAGTTCTTATGAATGAAACCAATATTGCTTTAATAGGACTTGGTGTAATCGGTGCACCGATAGCCCATAAATTATATAAACATTACGGTGATCATTTTCATCTGGTATTAAACGGTGACTTCCGCAAGGAATTTGAATCAGTTCCGCATAAAATCAACGGAGATGATTTCTCACCTGATATTATCTCATCAGGAAATGATAATCATCCTGTTTCCTTATTAATAATATGTGTCAAGAACTACGATCTGGTAAATTCACTGTCGGAAATCAGGGAAATTGTTGCAAAGGATACGATTATCCTGCCATTACAGAACGGTATATTCTCTGTAAACTTCTTCCGTACGAATTTCCCGGATAATATCGTTTTGGAAGGATATGTCCAAGGTCCTAACACAGAAAGAAGCGGTGCGGATTTCAACTATCAGAATTCCGGATCGATTCATATCGGAACAAGCAATCAGAATGAAGAAACTGCCAGAACAGCATATCAGATCCTGAAAGAAGCTGATGTAGATGTATATTATGAAGAAAACATCAAGCACATGGTCTGGAAGAAATTTATGTTGAATGTTGCAGGTAACTGTGTCACGGCTTTAACCGGAGCGGATTACTCCCTGTTTAAAATCTATACAGATCTGCAGGAAGTATGCCGCCAGGCAATGAAAGAGTTCCTTTCTGTAGCCAATGCGGAAGGTGTCGACCTGACAGAAAAAGATATTGATGATATCATCGACTATTATGTTACCTATATCGGCAGCAAAAAAACATCCATGTTAGTGGATGTCATGAATGAAAACAAAACCGAGAATGATTATCTTGCCGGAGAAATCCTCCGTGTCGCCAAAAAGCATGATATAAATGATCTACCAACCATCAAAACCCTGTACTATCTGATGGAAGTCAAAGAAGCGGTTTATATGGAAAAGAAAGGATTCCGTACAATGAAGAATTTATTTGCAGAAAATGTAGAATACAGCGATGCCTTAAGAATTCACATGAATGATATTGACAACAAGATGGAAAGCAAAGATTTTGCCCATATCATCAATGAAGGCAGAATGCCGAAGGAATTGTCGGATCTTCTGGAATATGCTGCAGAGAATACATCTTTCTATAAGGCATATAAAGGAAAATCCATTCAGGAATTCCCTGTTATGAACAAAACTTTGTTGAATGAGCACTATGATGAAATCCAGGTCCATGCTTTTGACAATACAAAAACACACAAGATGCATACCAGCGGATCTACAGGCATCCCGTTCACAGTCATCCAGGATTTAGGTAAAAGAGAACGTCATATTGCCGATCTGAAATACTTTGGTGCATTGGCAGGATATACGGATCATGATCCGATGTGCTACTTAAGAGCTAAGCCAACTGCCACCCAGGCACAACAGGAAAAAGACAATATCTTCCAATTAGATATTACCAATCTCAGCAAAGAAAATCTCACGAATTATTTCCATGTCATGGTGGAAAAGAAGTGTGTTGCCTTGATCGCCTATCCTTCCACATTGGAAACAGCTGTAGATTTCTGGTCAAAACATTTCATCAACGAATCCTGTATCAGGACAATTATCTCCACTTCCGAAACACTGACAGATGAGGTCAAGGAAAAACTCCGCAGTTTCTTCGGCAAAGATGTTGGAATCTATGCACGTTATTCCAACACCGAAAACGGCATTTTGGGACAGGAAACAGGCAAGAGTGACGAATACTGCCTCAACTGGGCCAGTTACTACTTTGAAATTTTAAATCTCGAAAAGGATATACCTGCAGAAGAAGGAGAGCTGGGAAGAATCGTCATTACAGATCTTTATAATAAAGCATTCCCGATGATCCGTTATGACACAGGTGATGTAGCTGTATTACAGAAGACAGATAACGATCACTTGCCGGGCTTTACACAATTGTTTGGCAGAAGGATGGATCTGATCTATGACACAAAAGGTGAGGTTGTTTCCCCATTCCTGTTATGCAGAACAATGAGACTGACACATGGCATTGAACAATGGCAGTTCATCCAGGAAACCGAAAAGCAATATACATTGAAGATCACTTCAAACAAAGAAGAAAAAACAGATCTTACCAAAGAGCTGGAAAGCTTCCATAAAACCCTTGGTGAAGACTCTGTCATTACATTGGAATATGTACAGGATATTCCGGTTATGAACTCATTAAAGAGGAAACTGATTGTTTCAAAGCTTAAGAAGTAGGATGAACCATACATCCTAAAGCCATCAGAGAAATCGATAGTTCTCTGTAGGTAAACCATGCATGAATATATGAATGATTCATTGTAATCAAGTACCATAAGAAAGGGTATGCAGCTATAATCAACATGCTGAAATGTATCCCTTTCTTTTTTGTATGGAGTCCTTCCTGAAATAACGGATACATGAAGTATACAATACCTATCCATGGCGCAGGATTCTTCAGGAAGATGATCAGATTCTTTGCCAAAACAGCAAAGAATGATATTTTCTGTTCATCTACAACATTTGAGCTTCGCATCTGAATCTGCTGAAAGGTGCTGCTGATGATGTTTTTATCCGTTAACAATGAAGCCATAATCCATTTGGATACCCACATGCCAAAATAACCCATTGCCCAGGTAACGGATATCAAAAGTGTCAGTTTGATGTTCTCTTTTACATCATCTGACTGATACAGAGATAAATAAATGATTAACGGAATGCTAAGCGTAATCAACGGGTATGTCAACAGATCAAAATAAGAAGTCAGGCATCCTGCCACCAGAAAGAAGCATAAAGCATTCTCCTGCTTTTTTAACTTACCTGTTAATACAACAATGGTCGCAATTGTTGAAATGTAAAAGACAGAAGAAAACTGTAAAGAACAGAATAAAACAACCGGCATCAAAGAAACCCACATCAAGACATACATGATTGCTGTCCTGATGTTGATTTCAGATTTAATCTTCAAAAATACAAAAGCTGTCAATACTATATTGAAAATCATATTGACAATTCGTATCTGGAAATAATTTAAAAAGACCAGAAGCGGTTTTAATAAAACCAGATATCCATGCCAGTACCTTGCATATGTGCTTTGTTTAAATTCAATATTGTCCTTTTTCCCGTAATACGCAATAAATGTTTCAACAGGATCCAGTTCTTTACCATCCTGAACACCCACATATCTATAGGATAATAAGGTTTTATTGACGATGTTTTCATCTATTTCCTGGGCTGCAGTTTCCAACATCAGCGCATCTGTAAAGTTATCCAGTTTACTGGATATATACCGGGTTATTTCCGGACGATATCCTTCCCTTTCAAAGGTTTCTACGGAATCATGCAAATGATCCGAAATCAAATGATTCGGAATTAAACTGACTGTCATTAATGCCGCAAATCCTGCCACAGAAGCAATTAACAGGATCACAATATTTCTAAGCAGATTTCTGATCATGATTTATATCCTTCTCATAAAAATGGATAACATGGCGATATAATTCGAAGGACTTGCGCGCATTCCTTTCCTCATTCGACAGGATCAATCCTGAGAATAAAGAACACATTGCAGCCATCATCACAAATCCGCAGACAATCAAAGTAGGAAACCTTTTCACAAGACCGGTCTTTAAATAATCCTGAAATACCGGTATAAAATAACAGACAGAAAGAAGTGCCAGAGCCAAAGAAATACTTCCGAAAAATTGTAAGGGCTTATAGTTTTTATATAATGAAATGATTGTTTTGATCACTTTCGAACCATCGGAAAGTGTATTCAGTTTTGAAGTACTTCCTGCGGGACGATTTCTGTAATTGACTTCTGTATTCTTTATACGGAAATGATTGTATACTGCATGAATTGTCATTTCCGTTTCAATTTCAAAACCGTTTGTAAGTACAGGAAAGGTCTTTGCAAATTCAAAACTCACTGTTCTGAATCCTGTCATAATATCTTTTATATCGCAATGAAATAAACGATTAATCGTATCTCTCACCAGTCTGTTTCCGAAATTATGAAATCTTCTTGTATTTCTTTCAAAATATGTTGTTGATAATCGATCTCCTATCACCATATCTGCATTTCCGGATAACACCTCATCAACCATGTATTTCGCATTTTCCAAAGAATATGTATCATCTCCATCCACTAATAAATAGCATCTGGCATCTATATCCCGGAACATGCTTCTTACAACAGCACCTTTTCCCTGAATACATTCTTTCTTCACAATTGCACCGGCTTTTTCAGCCAGTGATGCTGTCTGGTCTGTTGAGTTATTGTCATAGACATAGATTTTGCCATCAGGAAAAACATTCCGGCAATCACGTATAACCTTCTCAATTGTCACTTCTTCATTAAAACAGGGGATCAGGATTGCCAGATCATCCATTATTTCTGCCCCCTATATATTTCTTTGCTGATTCCATAATATATTCCAGCATCTCCATATGCAGAATCTTTGACCCTGCATAATAAACCAGCACACCACAGATAAACTGACAGATCAATACCAATACTCTGTGCATAGGAATATACTGAATAAAATAAACAATCACACCCATGAATAAAGACAGCATGATAGACGGAAATATATCTTTCAACTGTTCCCTGTATCCGTAATTTAACAGCTTTTTATTCGGCCAGCTGTTAATAATCTGGCTGGCAACGCTGTTAAACAGAAGACCATACGCCATAGCTTCAACACTGATCCACATTGTCGCTAACAATGTAGCTAATCCGACAATTTTTTTGGCTATCTCCAGAATCAGGAATAAATCGCTTCTGCCCATTGCCTTAATCGCATTCAGGTTCGCTGTATGAATCGGATAAAATGCATAGATGATGCAATAGATACGCAGGAAGAAAACACATGGCAGCCATTTATCTGTTAATACAATACTGACCAAAGGTTCAGCACATACTGCTAATCCGACCATCAAAGGCCACATGAGATAAGAGCTTGTACTGATTGCCCTTCTGGTCATTGCCTTGACTCTTTCCTTGTTATCCTGTTCATCAGACATGGCAGGCAATAAAACACTGTCTATAGATGTATTGATATTTGTGACAATCAGATTCGGAAATTGACGGCCTCTGTCATAAAAAGCAAGATCATCCGGTGTATATAATTTACCGATAATCAAAGATCTTAAATCCCTGTATACAGTATCAATCAGACTGGATGCAAGCAATTTCCAGCCGAAGGAAAACAAGCTTTTTAATCGTTCAAAAGAGAACATTCTCTTCGGTCTCCATTTAACCGTAATCCAGAGAATAATTGTATCCATCGTCAGATTGAATAAATTCTGTGCAACAAGAGCCCAGACCCCATAGCCTCTATATGCCATCCAGATACCGACAACTGCTGCGCCTAATGTTCCCCCTAAAGTGGCAAAGAAAAACTTCTTAAACAGCATATTTCTGGAAACATATGCCTGTTGCACATTTTTTATACCGGAGATAACCAGAGTTAAACTTAAAACACGGATAATCGGTGTTAATTCCGGCATATTATAGAATGCTGCAATCCATGGAGATGCAACAAACATGAGACCATACAGTACTGTACATGCAAAGATATTGAAATAGAAAACAGAAGAAAAATCGAGATCATCCGCATCTTTTTTCTGGATTAAGGCATTTCCCATGCCACTGTCTACAAAAACCTGCATGATGGTTGTAAATACCGTAACCAACGCTATTTTCCCGTATACCTCTGTATCCAGTATACGTGCCAAAACAATAGAAACAATAAAAGTGACACCCTGTGCCCCTATTCTTTCCATCAATCGCCATATAAAGTTAGATACTACTTTTTCTTTTTTATCCATACCAAACCTGTAAATTCAACAAAAGCTAATATATCACTAACATCTGCAAAAAGCAATTTACTACACAATCTGTTTCAAGCCCGGAATCTTTTTGAAAATCCATGCCATTGCAAATGACAACAAGGAAAATACCAGGAAAAACAAAAACGTTAATCCGTGATAATCCCCATTTCCTGTAACAGGTGTCCACTTCAAATAACTATAGGCAAAGTGTATAAATAACGGATGAACCAGATAGACCCCGAAACATAATCTGTCCAATGTCCATAATATTTTTTTAGAATCATTCACATGCAGCTGTAAGCAGCTTACGAAAATAAATATCGCAATACATGCAAGATACGGGTTATCGTAAAGAATAATTCTTTCTTTATAAATATTCAGTGAAGCCAGTTTCGGCATCAGCATTAAAACGCCAATCAATCCTGCCAATAACACAATCGGTTTATTTAATGTTCCATTTTCATTTTTCTCATACAGATACTGTCCTGCCAGAAGATAGAATATCCAGTATCCGAATGGTAACACCGGATTTACATAATTTTTTAATGTCAGATAAATATCCGGTATCAAAAAGTTCACAATAAACAAAACAATCAGTATATATTTTTCTTCCTCCTCTGTCACATGATTGACAAAAATCTGTAACACAGGCAGAATCAGATATACTGCCATTAAAGAATAGACATACCAGAGATGATCCCAGCTATGCATCGTTAATACATCCGTAAAACCAGTCCAGACTATTTCCCAGGAAAAAGAACCTGCATAGTACACTCTTGTAAACCATGCCATCGGCACACCGAATAACAGTAATACAACTGCCATCCTGAAGACATATTTTTTCAGACAATCCTGTATGGATGTTTTCCTTCCCTTTTTCAACAATAAAGCACCTGTTATCATGATAAACAGGGGTACAGACCATCTCATGCATTCCCTTCCGTTGAAATAGAATGCATACATTTCTTCACTCAGCTGAAAATGATTAAATAACGGAGAAATCAATGTACTGCAGGTATGCAAAAAGACAACCGCCAATGTAGCGATAATTCTTAAAACAGATATATTTGCATATATGGCTTTTGTCTTTTCGTTTTTCATGAAATTACCTTCAATCAGATTGTAAATGATGCCCCATGTACCAGCAGCCAGAAAAAATCAAGTCCGCAATACAAATGCCAGATCAGGAAGAATGCGGCGATAAAGGTATAGATACATTCTTTCTTATGATTTGAAAAATAAGATTGAATACTGTTTTCTTTCCGATAGTCTTCATAAAAAATCTTTATATTTTTTAAGAACCAGGATAAGCTTACCAGAAATACAAGATAAATACAGAAGCTGTATCCCCATGACAGATTGCCATGATCCTTACGGAAACCTTCTTCATGGATAAACAGGAATTCCAGCAATCCGGATAACCATGTTAACCAGGAGATTCTGAAGAATCTGTCTTTCACCAGTTGTTTCCTGTTCCAGATTAAAACGGTTAACGGGAAAGCAGCAGATTGTAATAAAGATATAACCGGATGTTTTGCACGTAAACGCAAAACATAGGCAATGGAAAAACCGATAGCACTGCCTGTAGAGGAAGCTTCTTCCGGCGGAAACAGCATCTTATACTCATAAATTAATATCACCAGTGACAACAATACCGGTATTCCAAATGCAAACCAGTTCTTTATGCCTTTCCCTTTGGAATGAACAATATCCCCGATCATCACTGCCAACATAGCAGGTCCGAACGCAACAATGAAGTTCGGCTTCATCATATTCACAATACAGAGCAATATTGTAAATAAAATGAAATCTTTGACATTGAATCGCTCCAGATACCGGTTAATCCAGTCATAATAAAATACAAATAACAGAATCGCCGCAAATCTCATGCCAGTATACGTTGTATTGTGCCATATGGTACCACATTGCAAGCCAAGATAGCGGAACTCATTGATTTTCGGAAGATAGAACGGCATCACAAACATACAGACAAAGGCGAATACATGCAGAAAAAACTGATTTGTTTCAGGTGCAATTTTCCTCATCAATAAATATGTCAGAAATGTTGTTCCAACCGTCATGAAGGAAATAAACACAGCTATGGTTTTATATCCCAGATGAAGTTTATTTACAATAAATCCATATGCCAGCTCAACAATACTATATCCTGATCCATTTACCCCGGAGGCAATATGATTCGGCAAATCTGAAAAATAGGTACCCAATGAGCTGGAATACATAATTGCCATTCGATAATAATATATGCAGCATATTCCGAAAAACAGGATATATGCCAATCCGATTAAAACATTGCCTATATTTCTTTTCATTTTGTTTCCCCAATAAATAAAATATGCAGCTCGAAGAGCTACATATTATTATACATAATTATTTGTTCAATTCCTTTAAATATTCTTTGGCATCCTGAATAAAGCTTGCGATAATCAGCACAATAACCGCCGCTAACGGGAATGCCGCAATAATACTGACGGTTTGCAGGTTATTCATAGAGCCTTCGCTGAAAATCAATGCAATAGGTAACATAATTAACAATATTGCCCAGAACAGCTTCATCCTCTTAGTTGCCTCATCTCCGTCTTTCAATTCCTTATAGCTGTATTGAGAAGCAACCAGTGTAATACTGTCAAAACTTGTCGCATAGAAAGCAATCATGGAAATCACCAGGATCACCAGTACCAGCTGCCATGCAGGAAGATTCTGAATGATCGCAATAACCGTCTGATACAGATCTCCGCCACAGGAATTGAAATATGCGATAACATCAAATGTGCCATGCATCTGCAAACCCAATCCGTAGTTTCCTAATATGATGAAGGAAATCAATGTACTTGCCACACCGAAGATATATGTTCCCAGGATAACCTGTTTTACGGTTCTTCCTCTGGAGATGCTTCCCATAAAGAACGGAGAAGCAACTGCCCATACCATCCAGTATGCCCAGAAGAAGATTGTCCAGTTCTGCGGAAAGAATGTCGTTCGTAATGCATCCGTCCATGTAGATAGAACGATAAAGTTCTGCATCATGTTTCCTAAAGCACTGAAACCTGTTTCAATGATATAGACCGGCTGTCCGCCGAAGATCAATACATACGCTAACAACAAGCCGAACATGTACATACACGCATTGGCAAGCCATGAAACACCTTCAATGCCTTTCAAAACCGCAATCGTATAAACTAAACAGATGATAACCAGGATTGCAATCGTCATAATCTTTGAACCCGGTATACCGACCAAGGTCGTAATAGCCAATGACAACAATGGTGTTGCCACAGAGAAGGTTGTGGCTGTACCGGCAATTAATGCGATAACTGCAAGAATATCAATCATATGTCCCTGCCATTTATCTGTTTTATCTTTCAGAATGCTTCTGCAGGCTTCTGAATACTTCTGCTTGCTGCGGTTTCTGACATGTAACATAAATCCAAAGCATGCAGCTAATGTTGCATAGAAGCTCCATGGGATAAATCCCCAATGGAATAAAGGATATGTACTTGCCCAGTCCTGAATAGAACCCATCTCCAGAATATGCGGTTCCTGTGTATAGGAGATCCATTCACAGAAAGAATAGAACAAAATGTCTGCTGCAAGACCGCAGGTAAATACCATGGAACCCCAGGTAAAGAAACCATACTTTGGTTTTTCGCCGGGTTCTCCGAGAGTGATCTGTCCGATCGGTGAAAAGGAAATCCATAAGGAGACAACCAATACACCCAGGCCAATGAGCAGATAATAAGTTCCGAATTCATCACCGAGAAAATTACGTATTGCGGATAAAGCACTTGTCGACCCTACAGGATTCACAATAAAGAATACACAAAGAATAAAGATACAAATAAACGGTATGATTGTCGTTGACGGGTCAATTTTCCTATTTTTCATTTTTCACCTCCTGATAACTCGGATCAATTTCGATCAATTCATCGAGATTATCTATTTCGATAATGTCATCTTTGTTCATTTCATAAATTCCTAACTGGAAATCATCAAAGTGGCAGAACATAGCCACATCATCCCAGTAAATACTGTGGTTGCCTTTTTCTTCAAATTCATATTCCAGCCATTTTTTTAATTTACGGCCATCCTCTTTATTCCAGCGGGATATGCTGTATAGCTGCCATCCTCTTGTACCACCGGTTCTGGAACAGCTTTTCACGATGCCGTCTTCCACCTGCATTAACCATTCCTTTGTTTCCTGATCTGTCCATACAGCGTTATAACCGGATTTTTCAAATTCAGGTTTTAAAATATCCTGATTGTAGATAATCTGATCACCATCCAGGATGATGACATCTTCCAGATATTCTCTTGCTGCATACAATGATGCAATGTTATTGCAGGTGTTGTAATCAGGATTCTCTACCAGGGTAATATCATTGTATTTTTCTTTTAATACCTCGAATTTCTCTTTCAGATATCCTGTCACAACATATATTTCATGGATATGATTCGCATGCAATGCATCAATGACAGTATCAATCATCCTGACTCCATTGACTTTTACCAATGGTTTTGGGGTATGCAGAGTGACAGGATACATTCTGACTCCTGCTCCTGCCGCCATAATAATGGCTCTTTTGACTGTTGATGTCATAGCTTCTCCATTTCTTCCTTCGCTATTCTGTAGTACTCCTTGCCGAAACGGTATTGCCTTAAGGAATATTCTCCGAACTCAACACCAAGATGCAGTTTATATTCACACCAGTTGCTCCATAACAGACCGCAGGCAGCTATGTAACAATAGATCTTAATACGGTTTTCTTTGGAACAATCTCCGTCAAAATACGCATCAATCAGTTTTTCAACATGTTCTCTGTCATACATTGCATAGATACAGAACATCGCCAGATCCACATGAGGATCCTGCATGCCTGCATATTCCCAGTCAATCAGGCGGATATCTCTATCTGTGATCAGGAAGTTATCCGGTACGGCATCGATATGCGTCAGGCAGTATTCTTTTTCTATAGAATTGATATAAGACTGTAAAGACAAGACATTTTCTTTTGTTTTTTCATAATCTCTGTATATCGACTTCTGTCCGTTCCATAAAGATTCATAGAAATCAATCAGGTCAAAGATTTTGAATTCATGATCAACACTGAGGTGCATCTGATGAAATTCCTTCAGCTTTTTCATACATTTCTTTACATCTTCTTCGTTAAATGGATCACATACTCTGGCATTATCAATATATTTTGTGATTTTGTAGCCGTTTTCCGGATTGATATAGATAATGTCATCACATAATCCCTTATCATGAATAACAGAATAAACATCCGCTTCCTGCTTTCTGTTAATCAACTGTCCTGTTCCTTCACCAGGAATACGCATAATGTATTTCTGTTCCCTGCAGGTAAACATAAAGGACCGGTTTGTCATTCCTTTCTTCAACACTTCCACATTGACGATATCATCCGGTTCCGCATGCAATGCCTGAGAAGCTACCAGAATTGCATCTCCCTTCAATTGTGAAGACTGGCTGTCCCATTCTCTCAACTGTTCATATGTATCGATTTCTGTTACTGTTGCAGAAGATACAACTCTTCCATAGACACACATCCTGTCTTCTACATACAATGCATCTTCCCAGAAAGCATTGTCATATCGCTCATCTGCATCCATTTTGGCCAATCGTTTCAAAAGACCGTTTTCTTCATGAATATAGGAGATACCGATCATCCGGTTGCCGCCCTTGTCGGAAAGAACCAGTTCCTGTTTGCGGTTCACTCTGACACAGCTTTTCTTCGATATTTCATCACTGACCATGTACCAGGAATACATCTCATGTGTTCTGAACGGATTGTTTTCACAATACATATCTCCGGGAATCACATAACAGTGATTCAGATGTTTCTTTGTCAGAGCAAGAGAATGCAGATTGTTCTTATGGACATACTCCATATTCACAACCAGTTCCACACCGTATTCATCCATCAGATACTCAAAGGATTCCTTCATGAATCCAACCACAATATATATTTCATGGATATTGACTTCATGAAGCTGCTGAATCATTCTTTCAATCAAAGGCTGTCCATTGACCTCTACAAGTGCTTTTGGTGTCTCGGAGTTGATCGGTATCATTCGCATTCCCATGCCTGCCGCAAGAATCACTGCCCTTTCCGGCCTGCATTTTTCCAGAAGCAATGTGCCCTTTTCTGTTAACTGCAGATGATCAACAAGCCCTTCTTCCTTTAATGTATTCAATGACTGATTGACTGTTCCGAGAGAATAACCGGAATCCACAACTAACTCTCTTTGATTTTTATATTCTTTTTTCGATAATATGTTCAATAAATCCAAAACCATTTTGTTCATGAAATACTCCTTAAATAACTTTCGTGGACATACTTATTATACACCGATATCTACTAATGAAAAGAAAAAATTAAGAAAGATTTGCTTTTCATTGTTTTTAAATCAATTCTATGCTAACTGTGATAAGATATTTATCGAAAAGGTGACCTGTGAAATATTTAAATAGTATCGTTTCAGATCAACAAGTAAAAAATATCAAGGAATGGAAATGGCTGATTGTTTTATCCGCCCTTTCTCTTTTATTTGGCTTTCATGCTTTCCTGGACATAGCTGTCATCATAGCTATGATTATTTGTCTTTTATTAATGGACATTGAACAGCTGTTTTTCAGTTTTGTCCTGTTATATTTTTTTGAAGAAATACTATGTCTGGAAAACATCTATGGTATATCCATCGTTGTCATGACACCGATTATCGCACTACGCCTGTTATGGCATATGTATAAAAACAGGATCATTCCAAAGAAAAAGGAATTTGTCATTTTCGGTTTCACCTGTTTCTCCGGTGTGATGTCCATTCTGTCTCACAACTTCGGAAAAGCGACACTGGTTGTTATTATGACCATCACTGTAGCTTTGCTGTTTAAGGTAATACTGCAGAAACAATCAAACTACATACGCATCCTGGATGGATTGGCAATAACCATTGCCATTGCTTCCACCGGAACCGTATTGTACGGATTTCTTCACAATAACTATCTGAATGAAAACAGAGGTGATCGTTTTATCCTTCGTTTCAATGGCGCATATGAGCCAAACTATACCGCATTATTCTGTAATCTCGGTATACTGGCCTCTTTCTCTTACAGAAAGAAAATGGGATATTTCTGGAGTGCCTATCTGATCCTGATCAATCTGATCGGCCTTTTATTAACAAGAAGTACGACAGGCCTTGGCGTATTTGTCATTCTGTTGTTCATTATCACCATCAGAAATATCAATTACATTAAGAGAAACCTGAAGATCTTCCTGAAAGGCCAGGATCGGTTTAACACCTTAATCAATGCATTCATTTTTGTACTGATCTTATTAGAACTTGCTGCAATTGTCTTCATCTTTGAATACAAGACAGGCTTTATATCCGGAAAACTGCTGATGATCATAGAAAGGGTAAGAAGCGGAAATATTTCCAGCGCTTCTTCGGGAAGACTGCCGATTATCCGTGCCTTCCTAAAAAGCCTGAATGAAGAAAATATTCTGATCAAGCTGTTTGGAAATGCCCCGCAATCCTTAAAGGTTTACAGTAAGTATTTCGCCGATTATAAATATGCGCATAATACCTATATTGACCTGATCTACTCATTCGGATATATCGGCGGATCCGTCATATTCCTGTTATCCGTGTTTAAAACCGTAAAAGGCTATTTCCTGAACAAGAAGTTCAAAAGAAAAGAGAGAAAAGAATTTCTTCTTTTCTCCCGTCTGATTATTTTTATCAGTGGATTTATGTTGTCATTACATTGTGAGGTCATCACAATTATTCTGTTTCTTTTATAAAACTATTGGAACATTCTCATCAAGAATGTCAGGCATTGTTCCTGGGTACATACCGAAGCAGGCTTGAATTTCTTCTTGTTGAATGTTCCTTTTGTTATGCCGTTTTCATAAGCCCAGATGACTGCATCCTTATAATAAGCATCCTCAGCCACATCAACAAACGGAATATCCGAGGAAACAGCCGGTGATCCTGCAGCCCTGTACAGGAATGTTACTGCATGTCCTCTGCTTAACAGCTCATCCGGTCTGAACAGGGTTTCTGTTGTGATGCCTTTTTCATATGCCCATAAAGCTGCTTTGTAAAAGCTGTCCTTTTCATTCACATCCGTAAAAAGATTTTCTTTCAAACGCGGTTCAGGACTTCCCATTTCATTATAGAGAAGCGTGATAAACTGTGCCCTGTTGCAATCACCACCGGTTACCAGTTGTTCCGTACCTGCTACGTATGCCAGATTATTTTCTTCAGCCCATTTCAGGGATTCATCAAAATACGGTTCTGCTTCTTCTGCTGTTTCAATTACTTCTTCGCTATTCTCTGTTACAGATTCCTCTTCTGCAACATTTTCTTCCGTATTCTCTGCTTCAACTTCAGATTCTTCTGCCTCGGATATTACTTCTGTTTCTTCCACAGGTTCTTCTTCCGGTGCAACGATCGTAATATAAACACCGGAATCTCCCCAGCGATTGCGCAAATCATTCCACGACCATTTTCTTTCTACCCTTTCACGATATTCACCATCGAGAATGATATTTCCTTCCGCAATGTATATTCCTTCATCATCTGCATTGACTACATATGCAACATGACTTTTCCATTCCATCAGACAGTTATCCGGAATTTCGATTCCTTCAGACCATTCAATAACCTGATATCCTGCATTTTCGGCTGATGTATGCCATGTTCCGCCGTTTCCCCATCCGGGAAGTTTGATTCCCAGCCTGTTGTAACATTCTTCCCATGCCTGCCATGTACAGTTCCCCGGATGATAAATCTCATTTCCGTCTTCATCATATTCCACATAGGTATGCGGATAAGGATTGCCATCAGATGCAAAAACATGATGGATCCGATTTGGCAAAAGACCCATACATAGAAGACCGATTAAAAGATAATATTTACAGAATTTCTTTAAATTTTCCATCATAATCTTTCTTTCTGATTAGAGTCTAACACATATAACCACAAAGAATCAATAAAGAATTCCGAATATCCTTTTTTGTGTTTGTTTTTTGATTCATACATTGATCAAAATTTATCCGGTTTTGACACTTTTCTTTGTCAGCTGATTCATCAGCAGCCCCATAAGAACCCCGAAGACAATCTGAAACAGGCAAAGGAGAAATAAATGCGGAATATTATTTTTGTTCAGAGAAAAGACATTCTCAATAAACATGCTGATTTTGCCGCCAAACAATTTGTGTATCATCAGAATGTAGACTGTCGACTGTCCGATCTGATTCATCATCTTTTGTATTCCCTCAGACAAACTTTCACGCAACATGACACACAAAAGATATACAACTAAAATACCCGCAACAGATCCGATGATATAGAATCCATAATCAAGATATTTTCTGGTAGCCAGTTCCAAAGCACCGTAAGCCAAAGAGAAAACCCAGATTGCAGATATCGGACAATACATGTATCGATGTGATTTCAATATTTCAAAGATATTATACTTTTTCAACAGGAAACCGAAATAGTAGAAGATCATGCAATACAATGCACAGTCAAAACTCCATGGCAGCCAATATCCTCTTTTGCCTAAATAATATCCAAACAGGGAAAGTACAAAAACACTTATACAACGCTGCATTTCATTTTTTGTGAAATGATCCACCAGGATAAATACAAATCTGATACAAAACAGCATCAATATAAAATATACCGGTCCGATGCTTTCAATCTCTGTAAACAGATTCTTTGAAAAGCTCATTCCCAACAGAGACGTAATGATACGGTTTTTCAGGGTTCCGTTTCCGAATATATAATAAAGGATACAGAATATGGCATATGGTTTCAGAACGCCCTTCATCAGTTTGATTACTTTTTCTTTTACCGATCCGCCAAGACGATAGAAATAACCGGATAACAGAACAAAGGCAAACATATGAAAACTGTAGATGATATTTCTTAAGCCTTTATCAATTTTGGCATGTCCGATCAGCATTAGTATAATCAGAATTCCCTTATAAAGATCAATTGTTCTGTCCCTCTTTAAAGGATATACTTCCTCATTTGGTAATTCCCTTGGTTTGATCCGTTTTTTTCTCAAATCATTTAAAGCCAGTACCATGATAATGATTACTGTCCACACAACCACCGGAAAATAATTATTACTGGACAGCTTTTTATACCAAACAGTTTCCAGCCCCAAGGTAAGAACCTGTAAAAACAGTATGTAATTTTCCCCGATCCACCGCAAAAATCTGCTGTTTTCCAAAAGCATCGCCGCTTTAATGACAAGTAGTGAGGAAGCAATACTGCAGACCGGGGAGATGATATAATCTTTCATTGACGAAGAAACCACATAGATACCTGATTTATCCAATACTATTGAAATCAGAAATATAACCAAGCATAACAGATAATGCTTATAATTGAGTTTCTCTAATATGCTTTGTTCCTTCAGCCATTTGCCGAATACAATAAATACAGCCGCAAACATTCCGGAAAGAATGCTGAAAGGAAGCCACAGGAAATAACGCACAGCATTTGCGATGAATGCAAATATCACACCAAGCAGAAATCTTTCTTTCCATTCTTTCGTACCATTTAAAATATAATGTGCAAATACCAACGCAAAAAACATAGCCGGCAAAAACCATATTGCTTCTATTCCGGATCCCAAATCATAATTACCGATTGTCTGTATGCTGCCGGAAGCCATCCATGATCTTTGCAAATCCCTGTAAACAACATTTGTAATCCCGGAGATTGAATAATCCAGGTTAAAAAAAGATTGAATCACATCACTGACACAGATTAAGACACAGGTCAAAAAATAAGGTTTCATGAATCTGTTGAACGTATTATTCAAATACTCTGAATTTACCCTTTGTTCGTTCAATGTGTAACCGGATAATATGAACAATACCGGCAGATGAAATGAAAATACGACTCTGTTCATCCATTCATTATTTAAATGCCCTAACACAATCGCAATCATGCATATTCCTTTTGCCACATTAATCCAGTTCATTCTTTTTTGCATGAAATCTTTTACTCCGTAAAGATTATACACCATAAACGAAAAAAGCTCATGGAATCCATGAGCTTATTGATTATTGATATAAGAAGTTTCTGTAAAGGAAGGTTACAGTCTGTGCTCTTGTACAGGTCTTGTTCGGCGAGAACTCTGTCTTTGATGTTCCGGTTGTGATACCTAATTCATACGCCCATAACACTGCATCTGAGAAACTGCGTCCTGCAGGAACATCCGTAAACGGATTCTTCTTGATCGTCGGTGCTGGCTTTCCATTAGCTCTCCAGAGGAATGTAGCAACCTGTGCTCTTGTACATGCTTTAGAAGGGCTGAAATGTGTAGCATCTGTTCCGGTTGTAATGTTGTTCTCCAGTGCCCAGAGTACTGCTTTGTAGTAACTCAGCTTCTTATCCTGTACATCCGTAAACGGACTCTTTGTCGTCTTTGGCTCAGGACTGCCCATCGCTCTCCAAAGGAATGTGACGAACTGTGCTCTTGTACAGGACTTGCTCGGTGAGAATTCTGTTGCCGATGTTCCTTTTGTAACGCCTTTTCCTACTGCCCAGTATACCGGAGCGTAGTATGACAATTCCTGATTTGTGACATCCGTAAACTGGAAAACGCTCTTTTCATATACAGCGTATAATGTTTCGGATTTTGTCGGTACATATTCAAACAGATTATATCTGCCGATCTCTGCTTTCCCGTTTGCGGTATGTGACCAGCCGGCAAAGACAAGACCTTCAGGTGTTTGATAAGGGACAATACCGGTATGCATACTTTCACCTTTTATGACATCAAAAGACATGTTCGTAGTATTCATGGCAGAATCAAATGATCCACCATTGGCATCCAGAGTAATTTTGAAACCTTCTCCATATACTGCGTAAAGTTTTTCGTTTTTCGTAGGTATAAACCCGTAAATATTATTTCTAGGAATATCGATCTTGCCGCCTTTTGTATAAGACCAGCCGGCAAAGATCAGACCTGCTTTATTCGATGTAGGTCTAACAATCTGTGTAAGCCTGCTCCCTTTTACCACTTTTAAAATGTATAGCGTCGGTTCTTCATCATACATCGGGAAATACCCGTTTTCAGCGTAAAACTCCACGGTATATGCTTCTTTATATATTGCATATAACGTTTCATTTCCTTTTGGTACATAATCAAATATCTCATCCCTTGATATTTCCGGTTCACCGGTTTTTTTATGTGACCAGCCGGCAAATGCCATATTGCTTTGTGCAAGAACCGGTACACCTCCTTCGTTGAGACATTCACCTTTCAAAACACTGACAATTTCCTTATCCGGATTACTACTGTATTTAAAATAACCGCCATTGGCATCCAGGGTTATCTTGTATCCTTCTTTCCATACCGCATATAAGGTTTCAGAGGAAGATGGAACATAACTGTACAATTCATCTTTATCAATTTCGGCTTCACCTGTCTTGGAATGAGACCAGCCTGCAAATACAAGGTTTGCAGTATTGCTTACAGGAAAACGATTTCCATCGATTCTTCTCCCACTGACAACGGTAACTATCTGTTTTGTCGGATCTTGGCCCCAATCAAAATACCCTCCATTAGCGTCCAGTGTAATCTTGTATCCTTCTTTCCACACCGCATATAAGGTTTCATTGGAAGACGGAACATAAACATACAGCTTATTTCTGTCAATTTCTACATCACCGGTTTTGGAGTGGGACCACCCTGCAAATACGAGATTATCTTGGGAGTGAAATAATTCATAGGAAGTATTGATATTTTTCCCTTTTTCAACTTCAACAACTTCTTCCCCTTCTTCACCCCATTCAAAATAGCCGCCATTTGTGTCTAATGTCACTTTGTATCCCTCTGTCCAAACCGCATACAATGTTTCGGAGGAAGATGGAACATAGCTGTACAATTCATATTTATCAATTTCGACATCACCTGTCTTGGAACGGGACCACCCTGCAAATACAAGATTTTCAGTATTACTTACAGGGATGCTATTTGTATTAACCCTTTTTCCACTGACAACGGTAATGATCTGTTTTGTCGGATCTTCACGCCATTTAAAATAACCGCCATTGGGATCTAATGTGATTTTGAATCCTTTTCCCCAGACCGCATATAATGTTTCGCTGGAAGACGGAACATAATCAGAAAGATCATATCTGTCAATTTCAACATCACCTGTCTTGGAATGGGACCATCCTGCCAAAATCAGATCAGGATTATCATTGATCGGATATTCACTTCTATCCAATCGTTCACCTTTTGGAATTTTAATTGTAATAGCAGTCTCTTGCTCATCCCTTTCACTGTATCCGCCATTAAAATCCAGTATAATCTGATATCCTTCTTTCCAGACTGCATATAGTGTCTCATCGGAGGATGGAACATAATCATACAGAACATATCTGCCGATTTCGACATCACCTGTCTTGGAATGGGACCATCCTGCCAAAGTCAGATCAGGATTATCATTGATCGGATATTCACTTCTATCTAATCTTTCACCCTTTGGAATTTTAAATGTAACAGCAGTCTCCTGCTCATCCCAACGACTGTATCCGCCATTAAAGTCCAATGTAATCCGGTATCCATCTTTCCAGACTGCGTATAGAGTCTCACCGGATGCAGGGATATAGTCATACAAAGCATCCGGTTCAATTTCTACAACATCACTTCCCTTTGTATGGTTCCAGCCTGCAAAAACCAAATTTGAATTATCATTTACAGGATCATAGTATTCATATAAAGGTTCCCCTTTAACTACTGTCTTGGTAGTCGTATAAACAGGTTCTCCCCAGTCTAAATATCCTCCGTTACAGTCAAATGTAATCTGATAACCTTCAGACCATACCGCATAAATCGTTTCATTAGAAGAAGGAATATAGTCATTAATTTCATTATTATTCCAATCAACCGATCCGTCTTCAGAACGTGACCAGCCTGCAAAGGTCAAAGAAGAATCATCAATTTCAGGATATTCACTCCATCTAACCGGTTGTCCCTTTAATACTTTGACAGAATATGACTTATTGTCGGATCCACCCCATGGAAAATACCCTTTTGTCGTATTAAAAGTCAATGTATAACATTCTTTCCATACAGCGTACAGTGTCACATCTGATTCCGGTATAAATACATATAAGTAGTCATGTTCCACATCGATGACATCACTGCCTTCCGTAAGACTCCAGCCGGCAATTGCAACATCCGGATCATCGTTTTGGGGTGTGAAACTGTTGTCCAGAGGATCACCCTGTGCCACTTTATACACTTCACATTTATCTTCCCCCAGCCATGGGAAATAACCATCTCCCGGATTAAATGTTACAAAATAACAATCTTTCCATACCGCATACAATGTCAGATCAGATTCCGGTATATACCCGTAATAATCATTTTTCAGATAATTCTCATCATCTTTATTGAATGCCCAGCCATCCAGCACTTTATGATCATCATCGATTGTGATATATGGTTGATAAGGCAATGGATCACCCTTTTTGATCGTTGCTGTATATGGTTTTCCTTCTTCCTGTTGATCAATATGTCCTCCATTAGGATCAAAAGTGATAACATAGCCCTTTTCCCATACGGTATAAAGCGTCTCATCCGAAGAAGGAACATAACCCATAATAGTGTCATATGTAAGTTCCACCTCTCCTCCTTCAGTATGAGACCAGCCTATGCAGATATCATGCGGATCGGATGAATAGATCCATGGATAATAATTTAATGCATTGCCCTTTTCAACATCTATTAAGTACGTTGTTTTTTCCGGATTATCATCAAAATAACCGCCTGAGGCATCAATCGTAATTCGGTAATGTCCTTCATCTGCATCCAAAGATACTACTTCTGTTGTCTCTTCTACCTCTTCAGAAACAGTGATCTCCTGTTCAGATTCTTTTGTTTCCTCAGAAACAATTGTCTCCTGCACCGGTTCATCTTCAGGTTCTGTTGTTTCTTCCGCATAAACAAAACCAGTTGAATGACCTAACGCTAAGACAAAAGCCATTAACATCGTTAATGTTTTTTTCATCATGATTCCCCTTTCTTTATACGTAGTTTTTATATATTATACATGGTTTTGTTCAAAAAATTTAAACAATCTGAACCATATAACACAAAAAAAAAGAACTTATGGTTTTCACCATAAATTCTCTTTTTTTTTATTGTTCTGCGTAGGTTCTGTACAGGAAGGTTACTGTTGCACCTCTTGTACAGTCTCCGTTTGGATTGAATGTCGTCGGTGATGTTCCGGTTGTGATCTTGTGCTCCACCATCCAGATGACTGCTTCGGTGAAGGATCTTCCTGCCGGCACATCCGTGAACGGATTCTTTCCTGTGACTTTAGGACTGCCTGCCGCCCTGTAAAGGAATGCTGCTACCTGGCCTCTGGTGACTTTTCTACCCGGGGCAAATGTCGTTGCAGATGTTCCGGTTGTAATCTTGTTCTCCAGTGCCCAAAGCACTGCCTTGTAGTAGCTCAGTTTCGGATCCTGGACATCCGTGAACGGACTCTTTGTGCTCTTTGGTTCCGGCTTGCCCATCTGTCTCCATAAGAATGTAACAAACTGTGCACGTGTACATGTATTGAATGGGGAGAACAGAGGCGGTTCTTTGCTGGTACCGGTTGTAATTTCATTATTGTATGCCCAATAGACTGCTTCATAGAATGATTTTTTCGGATCCTGTACATCATCAAACAGGAACGGATCTTCTTTCTTTTCGTCTGTATAGACTTTTTCATCAGGTCCGGTCACTGTTGCTGTATATACTGTCTTTCTGTCTTCATCTGTTGTAGTGACGATTTCAGCTTCAACTTCCTCTTTATGAGATGCATCATTCGCACATGTGAATACTGCTGTTGCCTTGGAATAGTCTTCAGCCCACTTCCATTCTGTCAGCTTGTAATCATGACCGATTGCTTTGACAACTGTATCTTCCAGGGTAATCTGTGTCTCTGCATTTTCATCAGCGAATAACAGACCATCATCCTTGCATCTGTAGTATTCAATGTTACCGTCTTCTTCGCATGTTGGTGCAACAGCAGCAATCTTTTCCAGATCATGCTTATGTGAGAGGTTCGGAATGATTCTGGTTTCTGTCTCACCGCCGATACTGCAGGTACGGGTTTCCTCGCCATCCTCTTCCATCGTCGGTTCTTTTGTGACAACCCATTCAGACCATACATGTTCTTTCTTTGCGATCACTCTGGTCTCAACATGGCTTTCATCTCTTGAGCAGACTCTCTTCTCTTCACCTTCTTCCTGGCAGGTGGAGTCTTTGACAACTGTCCACTCGCCATAATCATGGCCTAATGCCTTCAGAACTTCTTCCTTCGTATCTGTATACTCTGTTCCGTTCATGGATGCTTTAGCGGTATATACCGTCTTACCTGTTGCTTCACATGTCGGATCGGTTGTTACAGATGTGATAGTTCCTTTGACAGAGGTTGTGTGATTCTTGTCTCTCTGACAAGTAAATTCAGCTTCTGCCTGCTTGAAGTCTGCTGTCCATTTCCATCCCGTAAATGCATAGGTATGACCTAATGCCGGAATTTCTCTTTCTTCTGTAATCTTCGGATCATCGATACAGGTTCTTCTTTCCATGCCTGCCACTTCACAGGTTGGTTCTTTCACAACTGTCCATGGACCGAATGTATGTTCATTGACAATGACATGTGCAAATACATGAATCTGCTGTTCTCCGTAATATACTTTGGTGTAAACCACAATATCTGTTTCGCCTGCCGCAACACCGGTAATCTTGCCGTTTGCATCAATTGTCGCAACTTTCGGATTCATTGAAGACCATTCAAGTTCCTTATTGCTTGCATCCGCCGGAACAACTGCTGCATTCATCTGGAATGTGCCGCCTACAGATAGTTCTGCTGATGCCGGAGACAATGTGATCTGTGTTACAGGATTAATCACTGTCACTGTGCACTGTGCCTGCTTTTTACCGTCTTTTGCGGTTGCGGTAATGACAGCAGTGCCTGCTTTCAATGCTTTGACTTTTCCATCGGCATTGACACTAGCTACAGAAGAATTGCTGCTTGTCCATGTCGCATACTGAGCAGGATGAGTAGATAACATATATGACCTGTTAATAACAATCTGTTTTTCTGTCTCATTCAGTGCGATGGAATCATATGTCCTATCCAGATAGATCTTGAAATCTACAACTGATCTGGTTCCATACTTGTCAGTCACTACGCATTCATAAGCCTGTCTTGCCTTGATATCCTTTATTGTTAAAGTATTTGAAGTTGCACCGTCAATCAGATAGGAAGGAGCAGCAGCATTTGCCTGTATTCCTATCTTGCTCCACTCATACTGGAGATCTGAAGTATCATTTGCGCTGACTTTGACTTTCAGCGTGCAGTCATCACCTTCATTCACAAAGAACAATGCATTTCCGTCGGCTTCTGCGATCAGATGATTATCAAACTGAGGTGTATTGAATTCCAGACATGTTTGGAAAGTACCTGTTTGATCTTCATTATAGAATATCGGCATGAAATAATACGTTTTCCCTTTTTCAAGTTTGTATGTCAAAAGGAAATTATTACCTAAGCCGCTGTCATCATCATAACCGATCTCTCCATAAGTATCATTCAATAAGTATACCTTTGTATCATAGTTTGAATTGGAATAGTACTTATATGAATCTGTTTTTTCTGGAACAAACCGATATAATACCCTGTTGCCGGTTTCTTTGATATTTACCTGTGTCACTTCATCAAGTTTCAGATCAATGATTTCGGCATTGAAGTATATTCTGAAATTATAGTCAACATTTACTCCATATCCATTGGATACTTCGCAATAATACTGTGCATTGGATTGAGGATTATCAATGCTTAAGGATGCAGATGTTGCATCTGTTATTTTCTTATAATCTCCTTCGGAAGATACTCTTTCATACCATTGATATGTTATGCTTTCAGGATATTTAGATGTTGCTTTGACACGCATGGTTACCGGTTCCGGTTTTGTTAAGACAAATGTTGTCTGACTGTCCGGATTAACCTCAAAATTATCATCCACATATACACCGAACCAGATTGTTTCTGCCTGTCCGTAGCTGTTATCAACTCTGCACTGATACTGCATATTTTGCGTAAAGGCCTCTGTTTCATATGTATCTTTATTTGCGCCGTCAATCGGCTGATACACATAATTGCCATTATCCATTCTGACTCTCTGATACCATTGATAGTTCAGCTTGTCCGGGAAGGACGATGTCGCTTTGACTTTCAATGTTGTCTTTGTTTCAGGTGCTACAGAATATTCTACTTCTCCATCTGCTTCTGCATCAAATAATTCATCCACAAACAGTGAGTAATGAATGGTAGAACTTGAGCCAAACCCGTTGTCCACAACACAATAGTAGCCGATATGGGTTGTCACAGGCTCAGTGGTGAATGTGTCTGAAGTTGCAGATGCAATACGTGTATCTTTATAAGTATTGTCTGCTTCATTAAATTTTCTTTCATACCACTGGTATGTTACTTTATCAGGATATGCGGATGTTGCAACAACCTTCAATGTTTCCTGTGCATTCAATGAAACGATTCTGTTCTCATCACCATCTGCTTTTACGGTAAAGCCATCCTCTACATATACATAGAAATATACGCTTCTTGAGCTCCCGTATCCGTTGGAAACATTACAGAAATAGACTGTATTTTTAGTAATGGCATTTGTTTCTAATGTGTCCGTTTTACCACGGGTAATTCTTCTGTTGGTATAACTGCCATTGGATTCATTTCTTTCATACCACTGGAAAGTCAGTTTATCTGCATAATCCGTTTCCGCAATGACTTTCAGTTCAGTTTTTTCATTATACGGAACATAAATACTACTCTTTTCCGCATATGGCTCAATAAAGAAGTTTGTATCCACACTTACGGAGAAGTAGATCGTTGCGGAATTCCCGTATCCATCCATGACTTCGCAGTGATAACTGTAATTTTTTTCTACATCTTCAATTGTGAAAGTGTCTGTTGTTTCATTTCTGATGATGTTGTCATTATTGTCATACCATTGATATTTGATTCCTGATGCATCAGCTGCTTCCGCTTTGACTTTGAATGTCACATCCGTTCCCGGAGCTACATACTGCTGTGTCGGGGTTACTGCTGTTGCATTGAAATCATTGATCACAAATATGTTGTAGTAGATTGCGTCAGCATTTCCATAACCGTCTTCTACCTCTACATAATAATCTGTATGCCATGTAATCGGATCTGTTGTCAGGATGTCGGTTTCTGCACCTTCTACAACGTTAGTAGTAACATTATCATACTGATCAAATTCCTCTTTATACCATGTATACGTCAGCTTGCCGGAATCTTTAACAGTTGTATTTACCTTCAATGTCACTGTTTCATTCACATTGACATATTTTGTTGTACTGCCTTCGCTTTCAACAGAGAACTCGTTTTCTACTTCTACATAGAACCAGATATTTCTGTAGTTTCCATATCCATCGCTAACGTAGCAATAATAATTTGTTTTGTAGTCAATCGGGTCTGTTTCATACGTGTCTGACTGTTCTCCATCCAGTTTGACAGTTCGTGTTCCTGACGGGGAATCATCACTGCCGATTTGCTTGTACCACTGATATGTGATCTTTTCAGGATCATTGGATGTAGCAGTTATCTTTAACTGTGCCTTTGTATTCGGTTCTACATAGACAGTTGTATTATTATTCGGATCTACTGTAAATTCTGTATTAACATACAGAGTGAAATAAACCTGACTAACGTTGCCATATCCGTCATTTACCTCAACATAATAATACATCGGTCCAGTCACCGGATCAGACTCCAGAACGTTTGTCTCAGCACCGCTGATCTTCTGATAATCTGAATAACCAGATGCATCAGTGACCTCCTTATACCATGTATATTTCAGTTTGCTGGAATCTTTAATCGTTACGTCGACCTTTAAGGTATCAGTCTTTCCGTAATCAACATATCTTGTATTTTCACCGTCTCTTGTCACAGAGAAATCATTTTCTACATACAGATAATAATGAATACTTGCAGTATTGTAATAACGGTCTGTTACTGTGCACCAGTATTCCATTCTGTTTTGAATCGGATCTGTTTCTACAGTGTCTGTAAAACCAGTAAAATTGATTGTTTCATAGGATCCGTTATGTTCGTTATATACTCTCTTTCTCCATTGATACGTCAAACCTTCCTGATCTGTTGCATTCACAATGAGTTTCAGGGTCGTTGTGGCATTAGGTTCAAGATATAAAGTCGTATCACTTTCTGAATCCACATAGAAATCATTTTCAACACGCAGGTCAAAAGATATGTCATCGGAGTTACCATATCCGTCATTCACCTCAACATAATATCCTGTATATCTTGTGACAGGTTCTGTCACAATCGTATCGGTATCTGCACCGTTGACTTTCACATATTCATATTCATTATCAGAATAATATACACGCTTATACCAGGTATAGGTCAGTTTACCGGATTCTTTAGCAGTAACTTTTACCTGCAGGGTTTCCGTCTGTCCATTTGGAACGTATCTTGTACTATCACCTATTCTTGTAACAGAGAAATTGTTATCAACATACAGTTCATACTCGATTGTTGCGGAAGTTCCATACATATCCTCAACTACACATCTGTATTCCATGTATCTGTTGAGCGGATCTGTTTCAACAGTATTTCCCGTAACATCTTTCAGATTTATCCACGAATAACTCTCTTGTTTATCATCATACTTGTATTTGCTCCAGGTATATTTTAATCCCTCTGTATTTGTTGCAGTTGCATTCACCTTCAAAGTCGTGATTGCATCCGGATCAAGATACAGTGTTGTTGATCCATCAGCCTTGGCACTGAACCCGTTTTCCACACCGATATTGAAATCAACGGAATTATTGTTGCCAAAGCCATCATTTACTTCAACATAATAGCTTGTATATTTAGTGATCGGTTCTGTCTGAATTGTATCCGTATTTGCATCTTTCACCAGGACATAATCATAATCACCATTTGAACGGTCTCTTCTTACATACCACTTATATGTCAGCCTGCTGTCATCTTTGACAGTTGTGTTGACCTTTAATGTATCTGATGTATTGTATTCGACAAATCTTTCATATTTGCCTTCTCTTGTAACAGAGTAATTATTATCGACTGTGAGATAGAAATAGATTTGTCTCTGGTTTCCGTAGCCGTCATCTACAATAACATAATAATTCATTCTCTGATCAACCGGATCACTGTTGATCGTATCTGTCTCAGCACCTGTAATCTGCTTATAGGATATGTATCCATACTGGTTTAGCTTGCCTGCATACCATTTATATGTCAGCTTGCTGTCATCCGTTGCAGTTACATTGACTTTAAGAGGAACAACCGTATTCGGATCTACTGCTATATCGGTATCTCCTTCTGCTGTGACATTGAATCCGTTTTCTACACCGACATTGAAGTTTATTTCATTGATGTTACCATAGCCATCATCCACATTCACATAATAACTTGTATATGTCTGAATCGGATCAGTAACCAATGTATCCGTATTTGCACCTTCTACGAGCTTGAAAGATGAATTTCTGTCAGGCTTTACATACCACTTATATGTCAGCTTGCTGTCATCGATGATCTTGGTATTTACCTTTAAGGTCTGTGTCTCACCATAAGGAACATACGTTGTCTGATAACCGACACGTTCAACAGAGAAACCATTCTCTACATACACATAGAAAGAAACTGTATTGCTATTGCCGTAACCGTCATTCACATAACAGCGATACCGCATGTTTTTGTTGATCGGATCGGTTTCTATTGTATTGGTATTTGCACCTTCAACAGTTGTTGTGGAATAATTACCTGTCTCCTCATTATATTTATATTTGTCCCATCTGATGGTCAGTTTGCTGTCATCTTTCATTGAATAATTGACTTTCAATGTTGTCGTTGTGTAAGGATCAATATAAATATTTGTTTTGCCCTCTGCACTTACAGTGAAATTATTGTCAACATTCAGATAAAAATATATTGTGGTGTTGTTGCCAAACTTATCACAGACTTCACAATAGTATTCCATGTAACGGTTGATCGGTGCCGTTACAACTGTATCTGTCAGAGTGTTATCCAGCTGATTGGTATCGTAAGAACCGGTTTCATCGTCGTATCTGTACTCATACCATTTATATGTCAGTCCCTCGGTATTATTCGCTTCAACATTCACTTTCAGGGTTGTTGTGGCTTTCGGATCAAGATAAAGAGTCGTATCACCATCTGCCTCAGCAGAGAACCCATTGTCAACATGAACATAGAAATAGATGTAATTACTGTTTCCGTAACCATCATCCACATACACATAATACCTGATATATCTTGTGACAGGCTCTGTTTCAATTGAATTTGCATCTGCTCCTTCAACTTTTTCATAAGAAGAATAGCCATATTCATCATATACTTCCTGATACCATTCGTATGTCAGCTTGCTGTCATCTTTTACAACTGTCTCAACAGCGAGAGTTGTCTTCTCGTTCTCAGGCACAAAGAGATTCTCATCCCCAATGCGTTGTACACTGAAATCATTATCTACATAAAGATAGAAATAGATCATGTTCGAGTTATCATAGCCATCATCTACACTGACTCTGTAACGGGTATAATTTGTGATCGGATCTGTTTCCACTGTATCACCATCAGCTTCTGTCAGCTCGACCCAGGTTGTATAGCCATACTCCTCAACATATTTATAGGCTTCCCATGTATATGTCATCTTGCTGAAATCGGTTGCTGTAACATTGACCTTTAATGTTGCTGTTGCGTTCGGATCAACATAAATCTCAGTGTCTCCATCTGCCTCAGCAGAGAAATTATTATCTACATAAATATAGAAATAAATTGTATTGTTGTTACCGTAGCCATCATCAACCGTAACATAATATTGGGTATATCTTGTAACAGGATCTGTTTCGACTGAATTTGTATTGGCATCTTCAATCTGAACCATGTTGTAGTCACCGTCATCATCATATTTTCTTGTATACCATTTATATGTCAGCTTGCTTGTATCCTTGGCTGTTGCATTAACTGCCAGAGTGGCTGTTTCATTTGCCGGCACATAAACAGATGACGAATCACCTACACGCTGAACAGAAAAATTATTATCTACTCTGACATAGAAATAAACCGAACGGCTGTTGCCATAACCGTCATTCACATTGACATAGTACTGGGTGTAAGTATTGATTTCTTTTGTTTCATAGGTATCTGAAGTGATGGATGTGTCTTCAACCCAGGTATTATAGCCATACTCCTCAATATATTTGAGTTCATACCATTTATATGTCATCTTGCTCTTATCTGTTGCAGCAACGTCGACTTTCAATGTTGCTTTCGTATTTGGCTCAACATATATAGTTGTCTTATTATCCTGAGCTTGAACAGAAAATTTATTATCTACATAAATATAGAAATAGATTGTATCATCGTTACCATAGCCGTCATCCACATTGACATAATACCGGGTCTGTTCCGTGACCGGATCTGTTTCAATACTGTCGGATACCGCATCTTCCAGTTTCACCCATGTCTTATAGGTATTTGTTCCTACATATTTGTATGCATACCAGTCATAAGTTAACTTGCTCTTATCCTTTGCAGTTACATTGACTTTCAATGTTGCCGTTGCATTCGGATCAACATAAATGCTTGTCTTATTATCCTGTGCTTCAACAGAAAAATCATTATCTACATAAATATAGAAGTAAATTGTATCTTCGTTACCATAACCGTCATTCACATTGACATAATACTGGGTATATTCCGTAATCGGGACTGTTTCAATACTGTCAGTTGCCGCATCTTCCATTTTTGCCCATGTCTTGTATGTATTTGTTCCTACATATTTGTATTCATACCAGTCATAGGTTAACTTGCTCTTGTCCGTTGCGGTAACATTGACCTTTAATGTTGTGGTTTCATTCGGTTCAATATACAGAGTTGTCTGGTTGTTTTCAGCAGATACGGAAAAATCATTATCTACATAAATATAGAAGTAAATCGTTTCTCCGTTATCATAGCCGTCATTCACATTGACATAATACTCGGTAGATTCCGTGACCGGATCGGTTTCAATACTGTCGGTTACCGCATCTTCCAGTTTCACCCATGTCTTATAGGTATTTGTTCCTTCATATTTGTATGCATACCATTCATAGGTTAGCTTGCTCTTATCCCTTGCGGTTACATTGACTTTCAATGTTGTGGTTTTATTCGGTTCAACATACAGAGATGTTTCATTATTTTCTGCAGATGCGGAAAAATCATTATCTATAGAAAGATAGTAATAAACAGATTCATAATTTCCCAGATCATCACTTACTTCAACATAATACGAAGTTCTTCGTGTAACCGGTTCTGTAGTCAGAGTATTGGTATCCGCACCTTCAATCTGTTGCATTGACCAGTAATCATATTCTTCATTATAGACTTCGCCATACCATTTATATATGACAGAATCCATGTTCCCGGTTTTCACATTGACTTTCAGGGTTGCTGTTTGACCCGGTTCAACAGAAATATCCGTATCTCCATCTG
Source organism: Solobacterium sp. (assembly GCA_017539825.1). Lineage (GTDB taxonomy): Bacteria > Bacillota_I > Bacilli_A > Erysipelotrichales > Erysipelotrichaceae > Bulleidia. Next base: position 32,099 of record JAFYCG010000065.1, read on the forward strand.
CCTTAACATCGAATTGGGTCAGAACAACAGGGAAAGACCCAGTATTGCTTGAGCTATAATACTTTGCCGCAAAGTAATACGTTGTCCCTGCTTGAAGATTATATTCTATCTTGAAATTGCTCCCGTCGCCATTATCATCATCAGAGGCAAGATATTTCTGATCTGCATCATACAGATAACCATATGTATCCATATTCGCTTTTGAAGTAAAGATATACACAGCTGTCTCTTCAGGAATATACTTAAACCATGAATACTCTCCTGGAGTATTTATAGAAGCCGTGAATTCTTTACCCAGCTCTAACTCCTGAGCATCCTCTGCAGTGTTATTGTAGGTTTCTGTGACTGTTGTTTCTTCCACCTCTTCAATCACTGTTTCTTCTTCTGGCTCTTCTGCAATTTCCACAGGTTCTTCAGGAATAACTTCTTCCTCTTCAATTTCTGTGACTGTTTCTTCAGAAGATTGTTCTTCAGATTCGACAATCTCTTCAGCTTCCTCAATCTCTTCGACAGTTTCCTCAATGGATTCTGATTCCTCAGTCTCTTCTTCAATCACTTCATTATTTTCAATGATTTCTGAAGATTCTTCCGGAATTTCCTCTTCTTCGGCAAAAACATGTACAGGCATGATTGTGCCGCATAAAGAAAAACTGAGAAGCAATGATAAAACACGCTTACAATGATCCTTCATAATTCTCTCCCTTTCACATTTATTGTGAATATTATATCGCATTTTGACTTGTATGCATGTACTAAGTTCAAAACAATAACACTTTTATCACATGCATGCATTGTATTATTTTTTTGCATTCCGGTTCATTTACAGCATATGAACCCCATATCACATAAAGAGTGTCTATGACCGTAAATATGACTATATTTCCAAAGAAAAAGCTCATTGATATGAGCTCTTTCTGTTATCTGTATGCAAAATTTCTATACAGGAATGTGACTGTCTGCGCTCTTGTACAGGTTTTATCCGGCGAGAACGTTGTTGGTGAAGTTCCGGTTGTAATACCAAATTCATATGCCCATAATACTGCATCCGAATAACTCAATCCTTTCGGAACATCTGTAAACGGGCTCTTTACATTCTGCATGACAGGCTTGCCGCTGTTTCTCCACAGGAAGGTTGCCACCTGTGCTCTTGTACATGTTTTGTTCGGGCTGAAGTGTGTTGCATCTGTACCGGTTGTGATCTTTTTTTCATATGCCCATAATATTGCTTTTGTGAAACTCTTTCCCGCAGGAACATCCACAAACGGATTCTTTGTGCTCTTCGGTTCAGGACTGCCCATCGCTCTCCAAAGGAATGTGACAAACTGTGCTCTTGTACATGGGTCACCCGGAGCGAAGGTTGTAGCTGTTTTTCCGGTTGTTATTTTTCTTCCTACTGCCCAGTAAACAGGAATGTAATAAGACTTCGTCTTATCTTTGACATCTGAGAACTGGAATATGCTGCTCTTATATACGGCATATAATGTTTCGGTTTTATTCGGAACATATTCAAAGAGATTATAGATAGGAATTTCAACATCACCGGTCTTTGTATGTGACCAGCCGGCGAAAACTTTCTTAGATCCGTTTATCAGCTCAGGATCCGGGACAAAGACATCTATACGCATTCCTTTTTCTATAGTAAGAAGCATTGTCTTATCATTATTCAATTCAGCGAAAACACCGCCGTTTGCATCCAGGGTAATCACATATCCGTCACCCCAAACCGCATATAATGTCTCATTCTTTGCCGGGACATAATTATAAAGTGCATGTTTTCCTAATTCAGCTTTCCCTGTCTTCGAATGTGACCAGCCGACAAGAACTTTCCCCGCCTCTTTATAAGTAGGTAAAGCACTAAAGTTTAACGGCTCGCCTTTTACTGTTTTCACTACTTCAGAGGTTATCGGTCCTTCTCCCCAGTTTTCATATCCGCCGTTAAAGTCAATCGTAACAGTATATCCTTCTTTAAAAATCGCATATAGTATTTCTGACTTCTTAGGTATGTAATTATATAATTCGTATTTCTTAATTTCCGCATCACCGGTTTTAGAATGTGACCAGCCGGCAAATGCCAGATTTGTCTGGTCATGAACAGGGGTGTAATTACGATCACAAGGTTCTCCTGCAATCACATCAAATGTCTCGCTTGTTACATGCTCACCCCAATTAAAATATCCACCGTTTGTATCCAGAGTGATTGTATAACCTTGTTTAAAAACCGCATACAATGTTTCACTCTTCGTCGGAATATAGGAATAAATATTATCCCTGTTTATATCTACATTACCGTTCTTTGTCTTAGACCAGCCGGCAAAAATCATTCCGGCCTGATCTGTATGCGGACTCATAGAAGAGTTTAAACGTTCCCCTTTCACACATGTTGTAGAATAAGTCTTTTCATCCGGATCCCCATAGAAATAACCAATACCTGCATCGAATGTAATTGTATAGCCTTCTTTCCAGATTGCATACAATGTTTCTGTCTTAGTCGGAACATAATCATATAAATCGTATTTTCCGATTTCCACATTACCGGTTTTAGAATGTGACCAGCCGGCAAATGCCATATTGGCAGAATAGTTTACAGGTATTTCACTTGTGTCTACATTCTTCCCTTTTTCAACAGTTATTGTAAGAATCGTATTATCCGTCTGGCTAATCCAGTCAAAATATCCGCCATTGGCATTCAATGTGATTGTATAGCAGTCTTTCCATACGGCATATAATGTTTCGCTTGCTTCAGGAACATATTCAGCTATATCATTTTTATCTATTTCTACAGCTCCGCCTTTTGTTTTTGACCAGCCGATAAACATTTTTCCGGACTGGTTTGTTTCAGGATATACATATATGTCCACTTGTGCGCCTTTGGTCATTTTATAAGAATATACCTGCTCATTTTCCGATTCTGAGTATGGATAATATCCGCCATTCGCATCAAAGTTTATTGTAATAGCTTCACCCCAAACAGCATATAATGTCTCATCCCCTTCAGGCACATATTCAAACATGTCATCGATTGAAATCTCTACAGAACCATCTTTAGTATGTGAATATCCGGCACAAATAGCGGAATCATCTGACATTTCCGGTTCTTCATAGGTATTCAGCCGTTTTCCTTTTACGACTTTGATTTTATACAATGTATCATCATCCTGGCCGGTCCATAAGAAATGTCCACCGTTGCCGTTTAATGTAACCGTATAATACTCTTTCCATACCGCAAAAAGTGTTATATCTGATTTAAGCTCATAATCCCAGTAATTATCTTCATCAAGATCGACATTGCCGTCTTTTGTAAAGGACCAGCCTGCCAGCAATACATTGGTGTTGTGATTTTCGGTACTTGGAAAGCCTGGTAATTTATTACCTTTTTTGACAGAATAATATTCACATTCTCCCTCTTCAAGCCATGGAATATATCCGCCGTTAGGATCATATGTTACACAGTAAGCATCATCCCAGACTGCATAAAACGTTTCACTGGAAGAAGGTACGTATTGATACATATAAAACTGGTCTAAATCCACTTCCCCGTTTTTTGTCCTGGACCAGCCGGCAAAAGATTTGTGTTTATCATCGTTCGAACAAAACACATTTGTGCCAAGCTGTTCCCCTGTTGTCCCCTCAACAAGGTATTGTGTTGTACTGCCGTTCGGTGTCCAAGGAAAATAACCGCCGTTTGCGTCAAATGTGATTGTGCAGGATGTGCCTGCCTCCAATTCCTGGACTTCCGTCGTTTCCTCTACTTCTTCAGAAACAGTGATCTCTTGTTCTGATTCTTCTGCTTCCTCAGAAACAATTGTCTCCTGCACCGGTTCATCTTCAGGTTCTGCTGTTTCTTGTGCATAAACAAAACCTGTTGAATGACCCAGAGTTAAGACAAAAGCCATTAACATTGTTAATGTTTTTTTCATCATGATTCCCCTTTCTCTATACGTATTTTTAAATATTATACATGGTTTTTTTCTGAATAAATGATTAATCTGAATCCTGTAACAGTATATGTGCAAAAAAAAGAACTTATGGTTTTCACCATAAATTCTCTTTTTTCTCATTGTTCTGCGTAAGTTCTGTACAGGAAGGTTACTGTTGCTCCTCTTGTGCAGTCTCCGCCCGGATTGAATGTCGTAGCGGATGTTCCGGTTGTGATATTGTTTTCAAATGCCCATACTACTGCATCTGAATAGCTCAATCCTGCCTTGACATCCGTAAACGGATTGACTGTTGTCTTAGGTGTTGGTTTTCCTTTTGACCTCCACAGGAATGTGACTGCCTGTGCTCTTGTCACCTTCTTGCCCGGATCAAATGTTGTTTCAGATGTTCCGGTTGTGATATTGTTCTCCACTGCCCACAGCACTGCCTTGTAGTAGCTCAGCTCCTTGTTCTGTACATCCTTGAACGGGCTTTCTGTCAGAGTCGGCTCAGGCTGACCCATCTGTCTCCATA